>DTPJ01000085.1 GCA_011334435.1 Candidatus Poribacteria bacterium
CAAAACTTCACGCATTGACGATGTGTTGACGACCTTGATCTTTTGACCATTGACGCCGTTTTCCATAGCCCTGCCTTGTGCAGTTATCCTGAGCGATTGAGATTCTAAAACTATTGTGATAATATCCCCTTGTTTTATAATTGGTGGCTTTTCAACCATATCAGCTGTTATCAGTGTGCCTTTTAATATCGCTCTTTTTGCCCGTTTTCCTAATAACTCATTTTTATCAATAAAAACATTACTGAATAGACCGATATTTTTGGACTCTACTTCCAGATCATCAATACTGATTACCTTATTAACATCAATATTTTTTGATGAAACTATAACTTCTTTGATGATCTCTGCTTTAAATGGAATAACACGTTTTTCATAATCTTTATCATCAATAGAGAACGTAAATCTAAGCAGGATATTATCATTAATAGCAGAAGGGGATACAAGCTCTGTTTTGACGTTCATCTTCCCATAAGGAAGGACAACTGGCTTTATTTCGTTAGTCGGTTGAACGATGATCTTTTTTGTCTTTTTATCTGTAAGACTTGCAATGAAAGATTCAGCTATTGCCAAAATTTCCTCTGATGATACAATTTTAGATTTGGTCTGAATGGTAGTTTGATCTGCTCCTAACCACATTATAGACTCAACTTGCATTCCCTGCTGTTTCGCTCTGGATTTGATATAATTGATGTTGAGTGTCACTGATGAATTAAGTTCAGCTGACCTGCATATATGGATTTTCTGTAACTTTTCCTTGATATTAGCATCAGATGATTCTATGAGTGAAATATCGCCGAGATATATATCTTTTCCTATAACTGACGGATTTTCGGAGATATAGACTGATGCTTTCATATCTTCGGTCAATCCGATAGTTGATAATATTAGAGATAAAACAATTGACATAAGACAAGCAGTTCTCAACAATTTATGTCATCTCCTATCTACGAAGATTATTTGCTATCCCAAGCATTTCATCAGCAGTTTGAATGGCTTTTGAGTTTATCTCATAAGCCCTTTGTGCGACAATAAGGTTGACCATTTCTTCAACAACTCTGACATTAGACATTTCCAATGAGCGTTGGACAATTGTCCCAAAGCCATCTGATCCGGGTGTGCCAGTTATCGCTTGTCCAGATGCAGCTGTGGCAAAATACAAATTTTTTCCGCCACTGCTTAAGCCTGCGGGGTTGGTAAATCGTGCAAGTTCAATGACGCCAAGCTGTTGAGGAGAGGTCTTGCCGGGCATAAGTGCTTGGACAGTTCCATCAGAGGTTATCGCGATGTCCTGAGCTTCTGGGGGTATAGTTATTTGGTCTTTCATCACAAACCCGTCTGATGTGACTATTCGTCCTTGACTATCTTGCTTAAAAGAGCCTGCCCTTGTATATGCGATCGTGCCATCGGGCATCAAAATCTGAAAAAATCCATCGCCTTCAATGACCATATCCAAAGGATTTCCCGTCTCCTCATAATCTCCTTGTGTGAACATCTTTTGTATCGCTATAGGTCTTGTCCCATGCCCTACTTGTATGGCAACAGGGACTTGTGAACCAGATGTATTTGATGTGCCTGCGGGACGTATCGTCTGATAAAGCAAGTCCTGAAAATCCGCCCTACTTCGTTTAAATCCCGTTGTATTTACATTTGCCAAGTTGTTGGAGATAACGTCTGTATTTAATTGTTGAGCTAACATACCTGATGCTGATGTCCAAAGAGCGCGTATCATATAGAATAATCCTCCTTTTTATGCGTTTATTTTTCCTAATTCGTTATTTGACTTTTCAAGCGTTTCATTGAATAGCTGTATAGTTTTTTGATATGACTCGTATATTCTCATTGTCTCTATCATCTTTACCATCTCTTGAATTGCGTTAGAATTAGACAATTCAAGATAGCCTTGCTTAACTTCTGCATTGCTGATCAATTCTGCTTGATTATTGTTTACAAAAGTGTTGTAACCAGATTTGGATAATTGATTGTTATCCCGAAAACTAACTATTCGTAATTTTGCAATAGGCGTGCCATTGACGATAATTTGACCTGAACTGTCAATTTCAGGCATCCCACCTTGAATTTGAATAACTCCATTTGTCCCCAAAACAGGATAGCCATCTATGGTAACTAATAATCCTGAGTTGTTAAGCGTAAAATTCCCACTTCTTGTGTATCTAATGCCATTTGGATGTTGAATGACGAAGAAGCCATCGCCAACGAGTGCGAGGTCAAGCGGATTATCTGTCTGTCTGATCTCACCATCAGAAAAATCGGTCACAAATTTTGCGGAGACCTCATCAAGGTTAAGCGAGCTATAAGTTCCTGTCGGATCGGGCAAAGGGTTAAAAATTCCACTGAAATTTAGATCGTCTTTTTTATATCCTATTGTATTAACATTTGCTAAATTGTTAGCGATAACTTCAAGCATTGTTTGTTGATTTATCATACCTGCCACTGTTGAATATAAACCCGGAATCATATTTCTGCTCCCAATCAGTTTTTAATTAGAAAAACTTATAATGTAAATTGTCTAATCTGCTAACTTCGTAGGTAATTTAAAGGGATTTTAAAAGTTCACACTTTTCACAGGCAAATAATGTGCCATTTTGTAAATAAGGAGGTTGAAATATCCTGAAAGCCTTTTATTATTTTGGCATTAGAGGATTAGGTTATTTTTCTTATGGATAATGTCAAGGATATATTGATGAGAAGATTTGTTCTATTATAAGGAAAAAAAGTTTTATTATGTCAATTCAACGCTAAAGTTTCTTTTTTATTTTACCGATATAATTCAATAGCATTGATCATTGATAGATGAGATTTTTCCTATCTTAAACCTAAAAACAATGGATAAAGATTATAAACTTATTACTGACAGCTAATTATATGGCACAAATATTGATATAGAAGGTGAATGAAAAATTATGCCAGCGAAGGACACGGTATTTATTGTTAAAAAATCAGAGGGTCTAAATAATAAAAGAACATTGAGACAGAGAAAAGTTTTACTCATAGATGAGATCAGTTATACTCGTTTAGGCATAGACTACGCACTTACCAACTATGGATATAAGGTGAACACTGCACGGAACGAAGAAGAGGCTATGCAAAGTATAACATCAGAACTTCCAGACGTAGTAATTCTTTCATTACGTTATAATGATACAAATGGGATTAACATATTGAAAAATATGAAGGAGTATTTTAGATTGCGTCTGGATATTGCAAACAAAGCAGAACCACCGATTATAGTTATGATAGCTTCCAGAAATTCAAAGCAAGCAAGGGAAATACAATATTTAGGGGCATCATTGGTTCTATTTAAACCTATAAACATTCAAGAATTGCCAAATATAATATCATCTGTTATAGCAAAAGAACATAAACCGACCCATCAAGAAAGAAAGAAAATCTTGATATTTGACAGTGAAACAAGATCACATCAATTTATTGAAAGCGTATTAGCATGTGAGAGTTATGATTTCATAACAAGCGAATCAGAAGGCGAAACATTAGCAAAAATGAAAAAAAGAAGTTTTGATATGGCTATATTGGATCTGTCATCTTTTGAAAGCGATGTTTTAGAGGCTCTAAAAGCGATCAGGGAAATCGCACCAGAAATGCCTATAATAACGATCTCCGCTTTTGGAGGTCAAATTTCAGAAAAAGAATTTGAAAATTTGAAAATAGTAAAGCATTTTACAAAACCGATTGATGTCGTTGATCTTCAAAATACCGTTGATGAATTAATGGGCAATATCCCGACAGAGGCTATTGACAATACACAAAACGAAAGTTTGGAAAAAGTTGATAATCTAATTGATGGCATAACTGAACAAATTGAAGATAAAAAGACATAATTCAGGGGGAGAATATGGCAGAAGAAGAGAAACAAGACAAGGAAAATGAAACTCCAAAGCAAGAGCCAAAGATGAAAATATTGCTTGCTGCTCTGATACCTATGATATTTATGTTTTTAGGATTTTTTGTTGTAACAAAATTCATAAATCCACATTTTAAGTTTTCTGGTTCAGGACAATTAGGACAGAGTGCATCAGCAGATACAAATGACAATTCAAACAATAAAGAGGAAAAAAAATCCAAAAAAGGGAAAAAAGAGCCTACTATGTTTCAGATTGATCCAGTTTTAGCTAACCCATTGGGAACAGAGGGACGGAGGTTTGCCAAAGTTGGGGTCAGCATAGAGATATTGGGAGATAAAACAACTCTGAAGAAATTTGAGGAAAGCAAACCCAAAATTCAGCACTTGCTTATAATCACATTATCATCAAAAGATGTAGAAACTTTAGCCTCTACCGAAGGCAAAGTTCTGCTTCGTGAAGAAATAAAGAAAGCTATAATAAAAGAATTAGACCTTTCTGATGATGAAATATCAGGAGTATATTTCCGTGAATTTATCGTGCAATGAAATTTATCATGCAATAATTTAAGGAAATAAGCTATGGAAAATGGACCTATTTCACAAGACGAGATAGACGCATTGTTAAAAGCGATGGGTGACAAAGGGACAGAAAATCCCGATGACAGTAACTCAGAGTTAGATAGCAACGAAAAAATAGACTTGCAGTCATCATCTAATCCGATACTGTCGCAGGAGGAAATAGATGCATTGTTGAAGGCAGTGCCATCTATGAAAACTGGATCATCATCAGATCAGACAGCAAGTATAAATGCCCAAAACATCGTATCATCACGTCATAGAAAGGCTAATATTGAAAAATATGACTTCACTATGCCAAGCAGGCTATCAAAAGATCATCTGAGGTCATTGAACGCTTTGCATAGCAGTTATGCGAGATCGCTAAGCTCTTATCTTTCTATATCTTTAAGAACAGCAGTAGAAATTGAATGCACAAGCATAGAACAACTGACTTATGGGGAATATCTATCATCATTATTTGATCCTACATGTGTAGGTGTATTTAGTATGAAGCCTTTAAGGGGAATAGGTATGATAGAGATCGCCTTGCCATTGGCGTTTCCTATGATTGATATATTGCTCGGTGGGTTTGGAAATTCAAAAATCTATAATAGACCGCTTACTATAATAGAAGAAACGATTATTATGCGAGTAATGGAAAGGGCTTTATCAATATTACAGGAATCATGGGAAAGAAGTATTGAATTAAAAATAAAATTAGAACGTTTAGAAAACAATCCTCAATTCATTCAGGCGGCAACTACTGGCGACCCTGTGATATTAATTCTTTTTGATGTCAAACTTGACAATGCACATGGCATGATGAGTTTATGTTTCCCATTTTTAACAATACAACAGGCACTGACGAGCCTTAAACGAGAGGAATCACCAGCTTTTATAGATGATGAAACGATGAAACTATATAAAGCTATGATGCAAAACCATGTCCGTCAAATCAAATTGCCCATCAGTGTTAGATACCAGCCAAGCCCAGTGACTCTTAGAGAATTGCTTGAGCTTAAAAAGGGCGATGTAGTGATCTTACAAAATAGCAGAAAAGATCAAGTTCAAGTGTTAATCGCAGGCAAAAACAAATATTATGGCAATCCGGGCATGGTAAATGGTAGAAGAGCAGTCCGAATTCTTGCCTCTGAAAATGAAGAAGATAACAAGGGAGAATAAAAGTGGACCAAGAAGAAATTGATGCGATAATGAAAGGGGCATTGAACAACGCCCAAAAAGATTCAGAATTTCAGATGGAAGATAATGAAAAATCCGATGAAAATGTGGAACAGGAGATAAAAGAGGAAACTCCGATTGAGCAAAAGAATATGTTCAGTCAGCAGATAAGCGGAACTAACATAGAAATTTTGCTTGATATTCCGCTTGAAGTTTCTGTTGAACTTGGTCGGACTAAGATGATCATCAAAGACTTAATACAATTAGGTCCCGGTTCAATAATAGAGTTGGATAAATTGATCGGAGAGCCAGTTGATCTTCTTGTTAATGACAATCTTATTGCAAGGGGCGAGGTTGTCGTCTTTGATGAAAACTTTGGCGTCAGAATAACCGATATAGTTACACCAGCAGAAAGACTAAAAAGTCTAAGATAATAAGTGGTATTAAGACATCAAAGTCTCCATTTGAAAAAGAAAGATTTAGAGGGATTTTAGTTCCACAGGAATGATAAACATTGGTTTCAAGCGTTTTGCTTTGGGATATTGCATACATAACATCTCAGAATTACCAATTAACAAAATATATGGACAAAAGAAAACTAATGAAAAGTAAATATCAGATTATTATGGCGATAATTTTAATTGCCATATCTAATTTGCCGAGCTTTGGCGCTGAATTAACCGCACAAAATGGGACAGAAAACGAGATAATCAACCCAAGTTATAGCGGTTTCGGCGATAGTGTCCGTATGATAACATCACTACTTTTCGTTTTAGCATTAATCATCGGCGGAGTTTTTCTGCTAAAAAAATTGCCTTTGTATAAACGTCTTATGCTTGGCTCAAAAAATCCTGTATCCGTTGTTACAAGCGTTTCACTTGGTCACAGAAGATCAGTATGTGTTGTCAAAGTCGCAAACGAAATGCTTATACTCGGATTAACTAACACAAACATATCCCTTTTGTCAAAAATGAACGCAGATGAGTTTTTATCCTATATGAACGCTAATATTGTAGAAAGCTATAACTCCGATAAGAATAAAACAAGTTTTTTAGAACAGTTGAAAAAATTTATCGGCAACAAACAACAGGGTGCATAAATGCGAATTATATCAGTCATTATCCTTATTCTTTTGCTTGCCATAATCATATCTGAGTCCGCATACTCTCAGGTTAAGATCACTTTGCCGAGAATAGAGATCGGGGATAAAAACGCAGGAGAGGCAAACCTATCAACAGGCATACAAATTTTATTATTGCTTTCCGCTTTATCTTTGGCGCCAGCTTTTCTATTGATGATGACTTCGTTTACACGAATAGTTGTTGTTCTGTCGCTTATACGATCAGCGTTGGCAATACAGCAAACTCCACCCAACCAAGTTTTGATCGGCATGGCACTATTTCTTACTTTTTTCATTATGGCGCCAACATTTCAGACAATAAATAGCAACGCCATTGGTCCCTATATGGCTGGGAAAATAACCTATAAAGATGCGATAAATAAAGGCTCTATTCCAATTCGTGAATTCATGTTCAGACAGACAAAAGAAAAAGACCTTGCATTGATGGTTCAAATGTCAAAGATGAGTAAACCGAGAAATCAAAACGATATACCAACTCATGTGCTTATCCCTGCTTTTATTATCAGTGAGTTGAATACCGCTTTTAAGATAGGATTTATGATTTTTATACCATTTATAGTAATTGATATGGTGATCTCATCAATCCTTATGTCTATGGGTATGATGATGCTTCCCCCTGTTATGATCTCGCTCCCTTTTAAGATTTTGTTGTTTGTTCTTGCTGATGGTTGGCATTTAGTCGTGAAATCTCTGGTTATGGGATTTCATTAATAAAATGGGAAATAGTGTATATGTCAATAGAATTAGTCAATCACATAATTAAACAGGCATTGATAACCGTTCTTTTAGCATCTGCTCCAGCTTTGGTTATCGGATTGCTCGTTGGTTTGGTCATAAGTGTTTTCCAAGCTGTAAGCCAAATCCACGAGGTAACATTAGCGTTTATACCAAAGATTGTCGCCATATTCTTATCTTTGATAATTTTTGGTCCTTGGATCATAAGCGTTATCATACAGTTTGCTATCAATCTATGGGCGAATTTATCTAATTATGGGACAATGTAAAAATGCAGGGAGAAATTATAAATCTAACAAGCGGTCAGATTATCTCTTTTATGCTTGTATTTTTTAGAATAGGGGCGATCCTGTTTACTGCACCGTTGTTTGGAGGAAGAAATATCCCAGTTCAAGTTCGGATACTATTAAGCTTGGCTTTGGCAATCGTTATAACAACGGTTGTCGTCCCGTATAAAGGTATTCAGGCGTATACGTTAGACCAGATCAACAATGTCTGGGTTCTTTTTATGTCAATTGCAAAGGAGATAATCGTTGGCATAGCAATTGGATTTATAGCACAATTGACATTTACAGGAATTCAGATCGCTGGTCAGCTTATAGGAAATGACATTGGGTTTGGAATGATGAATATCTTTGATCCGTCAAGCCATGACGTTGTGACAATTACTGCGGGGCTTTATTCCATAGTAGCAGGGCTTATATTTTTGGTCACCAATAGCTATCAATATGTCTTGATGGCAATTGCACGGAGCTTTGATGCAATCCCACTTGGTCATTGGTTTCCATCAGAATCTTACGTTTGGCATTTAAGCAATGTGTTTAACGGGATATTTGGGACAGGGTTAAAAATAGCTATACCTGTTATGGGGGCATTGTTTCTGACGAAAATAGCTATGGCGATAATTACAAGGACGATGCCTCAGATGAATGTTTTTGTGGTAGGTTTTCCGTTGCAGATCGCAATTGGGCTTTTAGCAATGGCGTTTTCGTTACCGTTCGTGTCGCAAGTGATACGAAACCTATTTATCGGAATGCGAGACAATATCTGGATAATTTTCAGATAATTAAAAGGAATAAAAGAGATGCCAGAAGGAACAGATCAGGAGGAACGGACAGAGTCG
>DTPJ01000211.1 GCA_011334435.1 Candidatus Poribacteria bacterium
ATTTATAGAATAAGCCATAATGACATAGATATAATCCTTATATGCCAAAATGGCGTTATTATTTTTGTTATGCCTGAAATTTTATGTGCGTTCTAATCCTTGTATAATGCGACCAAATATAATTTTATGGACTTATTCGCATAATGGCACAATAATTGCAACAATAAAGGATAAACTTTCAGTCAAGGCATTTTTGTTTATATACGATATACTTTGACTGCATGGCATTAATTGTCATGATCCTATATAACAAGGAAGTGTATAAAAATGAGATTTGATAGATTTACATTAAAAGCACAAGAAGCTGTGCAATCTGCACAAGAGATCGCAGAAAGACACAATCACCAAGCGATAGAGCCAGAGCATCTCCTATCCGCATTGATAGATCAAGAGGGAGGGATAGTCCCATCTATATTACAAAAAATAGGGATCAATCCTTCGGAAGTATATCAACGGTTAGAAACAGAATTAGAGAGAATGCCTAAGCAATATGGCACAGCAGTCCAAGCTTATGTATCTGCAAACCTAAAGAGAGTATTTGATAACGCATGGAACGAGGCACAGAGGTTAAAAGACGAATATCTTAGCACAGAACATCTGCTTTTAGCCATATCTGATCTGAAAGATACATCTGCAAGTAGAATTTTGCGAGAGTTTGGCGCAGATAAAGACAGTCTATTTAAAGCACTCGCAGAAGTCAGAGGCAGTAAAAGAGTTACAGACCAAAATCCAGAGGACAAATACCAAGCACTAAAACGATTTGGAAGAGACATAACTGATTTAGCACGTAAAGGCAAACTTGACCCCGTAATAGGTAGAGATGACGAGATCAGAAGGGTTATGCAGGTGCTTTCAAGGCGAACAAAGAATAATCCTGTCCTTATCGGAGAACCGGGAGTCGGAAAAACTGCAATAGTTGAAGGGCTTGCTCAGAGAATAGCGTCAGGCGATGTGCCAGAAAGCCTTAAAGATAAAACTTTGCTTGCCCTTGATTTAGGTGCATTAGTCGCAGGATCAAAGTATAGAGGCGAGTTTGAAGATAGGTTAAAAGCAGTTTTAAAAGAAGTTGAAGAATCCGAAGGTTCTATAATACTTTTCATTGATGAGTTACATACGCTTGTTGGTGCGGGAGCAGCGGAAGGTGCTATTGACGCATCAAATATGCTAAAACCAGCGTTAGCAAGGGGCGAATTACGCTGTATCGGTGCGACTACCTTAGATGAATACAGAAAGCATATTGAAAAAGATGCGGCGCTTGAAAGAAGATTTCAACCAGTTCTCGTAGAAGCTCCATCAGTTGAAGATACCATAGCGATACTCAGAGGGCTTAAAGAGAAATACGAAGTCCATCATGGCGTTCGTATTCAAGACTCTGCATTAGTCGCAGCAGCGGTGCTTTCTGATAGATATATATCTGATAGATTTCTCCCAGATAAAGCTATTGACTTAGTTGATGAAGCGGCATCAAAACTTCGTATTGAAATTGATAGCGTTCCCACAGAGATTGACGAGATTCAACGACGAATAATGCAATTACAGATTGAAAAACAGGTCTTATCAAAAGAAACCGATAAAGCATCTCTTGAACGACTAGAAAAACTGAACTCTGAACTTGTATCTCTCAATGAACAGCTTGACGAAATGAAAGCCCATTGGCAGAATGAAAAAGCGACTATACAAACGATACAGAAAATAAAAGAAGATATAGAAAACGCAAAAATAGAAGAGGAAAACGCTATAAGAAAAGGCGATTATAATAAAGCAAGCCAAATTAGATATGGGACGCTTGTTGAATTAAACAACAAATTGACCGCTGAAAATCAAAAACTTGCAGAAATCCAAAAAGAAAAGAAAATGTTGAAAGAAGAAGTTGATGAGGAAGACATAGCAGAAATAGTCAGCAAATGGACAGGAATTCCCGTATCAAAACTTATGCAAGGAGAGATTGACAAACTTATACACATAGAGGATAATCTTCGTAAGCGTGTTGTTGGTCAGGACGATGCGATAATTGCTGTTGCCAATGCGGTAAGGCGTGCAAGGGCAGGACTGCAAGACCCTAAAAGACCAATAGGATCATTTATATTTATGGGTCCGACAGGTGTAGGCAAAACTGAACTTGCGAGGGCATTAGCAGAATTCCTGTTTGATGATGAAAACTCCATGATCAGAATAGATATGAGCGAATATATGGAAAAACACACAGTATCAAGATTGATCGGCGCCCCGCCCGGATATGTAGGATATGATGAAGGCGGTCAACTAACCGAAGCAGTTAGACGTCATCCATATAGTGTGATATTATTTGATGAGATAGAGAAAGCTCATAGTGACGTATTCAATATATTATTGCAAATACTAGATGACGGAAGGCTTACAGATGGTCATGGCAGAACAGTGGACTTCAAAAATACAGTGATCATTATGACCTCAAACGTCGGAAGTCACTGGATACAAAATATGAACGAAAATAATGCACAGGACATCAAAGAAAGAGTAATGGATGCCCTGAGAGCACAATTCAAGCCAGAATTCCTAAATAGAATAGATGAAATTATAATGTTCAATAGATTAGGAATAGAGCAGATTAAACAAATTGTTGATATACAGATAGATAGAATAAGAGAAAGATTAGCTGCAAGAAAGATAGATATAGTATTAACCCCAGAAGCAAAAGAATTTATTGCTAACGTGGGATATGATCCAGTATATGGCGCGAGACCGATAAAAAGAGCCATCCAACAATACATACTTGATCCGTTAGCGATGAAGACGTTGGAAGGCATCTTTTCAGAAGGTCAGACGATAAAGATAGATGTTAAAGATGGACAGTTAGTTTTTTTAGCTGATTAATGGGTCCTTAAACCCTTATATATAAAGGCATAATGCCAAAAAAGAAAGGTGAATAACAATGGCTGAACATGATCGTGAAGATAGGCATGGTAAACTTATTGTATTACCAGTTCCTTTTGATACAAATAAAGGCGAAAATCTGCCCAATCCGCCATCAGAGGTTGGCGTATTTCCATTGCGTAATATAGTAATTTATCCAAATATGGTCGCTCCCTTGATGGCAGGCAGACCACAAACACTTAAATTAATAGATGATGTCAATAAAACAAACGGATTTGTAGTCTTACTGACTCAGCAGAGACAAGAAATAGACGAACCAAAGCCAAATGATCTCTATAAAGTAGGGACGATAGGCAAAATTGTAAAACAAATGCAGTTCCCTAACAATATGGTTCAGGTTTGGGTTCATGGTGTAGCAAGAGTGAGAGTTGTTGAGTTTTTACCAACTGATAAGCCATATTTAGTTGCCAAAGTTGAGATATTAAATGAGGAATTCCAATTAGATTTAGAAACAGAAGCCCTTGAACGTAGCGTCAGAAGCCTTTTAAGCAAGATAACCTCATTGTCAGAAGACATTCCAGAGGATTTAAACTTAATGGCAAGAGGTATGGAACCATCTGCTACTGCGGATATGATAGCAATGTATATGGATATTCCCATAGCAGATAAGCAAAAAATGCTTGAGACTACTAACGTAAAAGACAGGTTGGTAATGCTCAAATCCATAATGGCGAGAAAACTCTCTATCTTGGAATTAAGCCATAAGATTCAAACCGAAGCCAAAGAGGAAATGAATAAAGCCCAGAAGGAATTCTTCCTCAGAAAAGAGAGAGAAGCCATTAATAGGGAACTTGGCGAGGAAGAAGATCAAACCGCCGAAATAAAAGAGTTGGAGAAACAGATAGAAAAAGCTGGTATGTCTCCAGAGGCGAAAAAACAGGCTAAACGAGAGCTTAACAGATTGTCACGTATGCACCCATCTTCCGCGGAATATACAGTTTCAAGGACATATCTTGATTGGCTGATCGATCTTCCTTGGAAGAAAAGCACAACTGATATACTTGATATAAACAAGGCGAAAGAGATACTTGACGAAGATCACTATGATTTAGAAAAGGTAAAAGATAGGATACTTGAATATCTCGCGGTAAGAAAACTCAAATCTGATATGAAAGGACCGATACTCTGTTTTGTCGGACCTCCTGGAGTAGGAAAGACATCTCTTGGCAAATCAATTGCAAGAGCTATGGGACGTAAGTTTATTCGTATGTCGCTTGGTGGAGTCCGTGATGAAGCTGAGATCAGAGGTCATAGAAGGACTTATATCGGATCACTTCCGGGCAGGATCATTCAAGGAATAAGAAAAGCTGAATCCAATAATCCTGTATTTATGTTGGATGAAATTGATAAACTTGGCAGAGATTTTAGAGGTGATCCCGCTTCCGCATTGTTAGAGGTATTAGACCCTGAACAAAATAATTCTTTTAGCGATCATTATTTGGAAGTGGCATTTGACCTTTCAAATGTGATGTTTATTACGACAGCAAACATATTAGATACAATTCCACCAGCTCTTTTGGACAGAATGGAAGTCTTACGTCTGCCGGGCTATACCGAGACAGAGAAACTTCATATAGCCAAAAAATTCTTGATTCCTAAGCAATTAGATGCCCATGGATTAAAAAGCGATCAGTTGTCCATAACTGATGATGCTATATTAAAGATAGTTCAGGATTATACAAGGGAATCGGGTGTCCGCAATTTAGAGCGAGAGATCGGGACTATATGTAGAAAGACAGCTAAGTCCATCGCTCAAAATGAGGAATTTAAAAACGTCGTTACTGCGGAACGGATAAGTGAATATTTAGGTCCTGAGAAGTTCCATTCTGAAACCGCGGAAAGAGTAAATGAACCGGGAGTTGCTATCGGTTTAGCATGGACACAAGCTGGCGGAGAGATAATCTTCGTAGAAGCGGCAAAGATGAGACAAAATCTAAGAAAAGGCGAATCGCTTACTATTACAGGACAGCTTGGCGATGTTATGAAAGAATCTGCCCAAGCAGCTTTAAGCTATGTAAAGTCAAAAGCAGATGAACTCGGCATTGAACCAGATTTCTTTGATAAATATGACATCCACGTCCATGTGCCTGCTGGTGCAACACCGAAAGACGGTCCTTCTGCTGGTATAACTATGGCGACTGCCATTGCGTCATTGGCTACGGATACTCCGATAAAAGAAAAATTAGCTATGACTGGTGAGATCACATTAAGAGGAAAAGTTATGCCTATCGGTGGAGTTAAAGAAAAGGTGCTTGCTGCCCATCGTGCTGGAATGACAGAAGTTATATTGCCGTTGAAAAATAAAAAGGACATTGACGAAATACCAGAGGAAGTCAGAAATGTGATGACTTTCCACACAGTTGACAGTATGGACGAGGTCTTGGATATTGCACTCTCAATCAAACGTAAGAAAAGCACCAAGAGTCAACCGATTGATTTGCCAACAACTCAACCTCAACCTTTCGCACAATAATAATAAGTGACGAGTGATAGAAAGTTATTTTAATCATTAGCATTCACTCGTCACTTTTTCTTTATCCATGTAAAATGACAAAAGGCATTTATCATCTAATTATCAACCTTCCTGTGAATACCACCATTTATGTTGGAAAATTAGGACAATTCAATTTTCAAGCTGGATATTATGTATATACTGGTAGTGCAATGAATGGTTTAGAGTCAAGGCTTGCGAGGCATAAAAGAAAGGAAAAGCGTCTTCATTGGCATATAGATTATCTTCTCCAATATGGAAGGATAGTTGATATTATAACTCATAAAACAAATGAACCCCTTGAATGTTATTTTAATAAGAAAATCATGTCAATAAAAGGATGCCAAATACCAATTATAGGTTTTGGATCAAGCGATTGTGATTGTGTGTCTCATTTAGCGTTTTTTGAGGACATACCTAATATGGAGGATATAAAATGGCTAAAAGATCATTGAAAGTTGAAGGTATAATTCCCGCATTAGCTACTCCAATGAATGATGATGAATCTATAAATGAAAATGGATTGAAAAAGTTAATAGATTTCGTCATAAAAGGCGGAGTTCACGGCATATTTGTCTCTGGAAGTCAAGGAGAATCGTTCTCAATGACGATAGATGAGAAGAAACGCGTCATTGCTACATCAATAGAGGCGTCAGACGGTAGAGTTCCAATATATGCGGGAACAGGAACGATCACAACTTCACAAGCGGTGCAATTAACAAAAATGGCTCGCGAATTAGGTGCCGACGCTGTATCTGTAACAACGCCCTATTTTATTAAACCATCTCAAAAAGAGTTGATAGATTATTATAAGGCAGTTTCTGATGTTGCCGAAGATATGCCAGTCTTATTATATAGCAATCCAATGAGAACAGGTGTAATCATTGAAGTTGATACCGTAGTTAAGCTCTCAGAATTGGATAATGTAGTCGGCATGAAAGACAGTAGCGGTGACATCGTCCAGACATCATCATATATAGAAGCGACAAAAGACAAGGATTTTTCTATACTTGTTGGCAATGATGCGTGCATATTTTCTGCGTTGGTATCTGGTGCAAAAGGTGCTGTTGCTGCAACTGCAAACGTTGCCCCAAGGCTTATTGTTGATCTGTATAATGCAGTTAAGGCAGGCAATATTGACTTAGCACGTGATCTGCAATATAAACTGTTGCCGATAAGAAAAGCATTTACGATGGGAACTTTTCCTGTTGTGATCAAAGAAGCATTGAATTTAATGGGCTTGCCAGCGGGTCCTGCCAGGAGACCGATCCAACCATTGCCTTCGGGAAAAAGGGAAGAATTGAAAAGCATTATGAAAAAAGCAGGATTGATAAACTTGGGTAGTTAGACACTGAAACACACGGAAAAGTGATCAGTAATCAGTGATCAGCAGTAATTTATTCTTGTTCAGTATCTTGTGTTTAGTGTTTATTTTCCGAGTTATTCTGTGGCTAAATTATCTAAATTATCCTTGCCTTGATTTTGAATTGCATTCTTCCGATCTTTGCCTAAAATTTGAATTACACTCCCCCGGGAAATCTCTGTTGATTTTTTAGATGGATTAGATTTACAATATTCCGTGATAGAAGTAATTTTTTATTAAACTTTATGTTGATTTCTTAGTCTAATAAACTATGTAAGTTTTGGAAAAGACAACAAAAAAATTATTTAACAAGTATTTATAAATATTTAATTCAAACCCTGATAAATAATGGTTTCTGATAGTGTTACAATAACAAAAAGAAAAAATATCATGGAATATGATGATATTAAAAATATCTTATTAGTTAGAGCTGATGGTATCGGAGACGCTCTAAATTCTACTCCTGCAATATCTGCATTAAGAAAAACCTACCCTAACGCCAAAATATCAATCATTGTAAAGCAATATGGTGCAGATATACTATCACAAAATCCAGATATAGATGAGATAATAGTTTATAAACCTAATGAACAACATAAAAGATTGTTAAGTAAATTACGTTTTCTTATGGAATTAAGATCAAAGAAATATGATACCGCAATTGCACTGCAAAATTCATCTTTTTGCAATTTTATAACCTTTATATCTGGCGCAAAAATTAGGGTTGGTCGCAGGTCAGAACCAAAGGGATTTTGCAATACACTTACACATTGGATTGACCACTCTGATCCAAAAGGGACGAAGCATGAGATAGATAGGAATTTTGATCTTTTAAGGCTTATTGATGTGCAAGATGGATCACGGAACTTGGTTTTAAAATTATCTGACGATGAAAGGGCATTTGCTGAAGAGTTTTTATCAAAAATCCCCATTAATCTCTCTTTTCCAAAGAACAAAGAAGAAAAACTTACTCCACAAAAAATAGCAGATAAAAATAATACAAAAATGACTTATCCACTTTTTCGGCTTGTAGGAATACATCCCGGAGGAAGTTCTGTTGATAAGATATGGCTTCCTGAAAATTTCGCTTGGATCGCAGATAATCTAATTGATAAGTTTGGAGCAAAAGTTATACTTTTTTATGGACATAACGAAGATGATTTGGTAAAAACAATATTAAGCAAAATGAAAAATATGCCGATATTAGCTTCTAAGATAAACTTACGGCAACTTTGTGCATTAATAGAAAGATGTTCACTTTTTATCTGCAATGATTCAGGACCTATGCATATTGCGTCTGCATTCAAGATTCCAACAGTTGCCATATTTGGCTCAACTGATTATATCAGATGGCGACCTCAGCATGAAAAAGCCATAGTCGTCAGAAAAGATATGGATTGTTTCCCATGTAGCGCTCATAAATGCAAAAAAAATTATGAGTGCACTAAAACACTTCCTATACATCAAGTATGGGATGCTATTATTGGGTTGATATAGATTTTATGCTATGTCAATTTTTAGTAGATTGTTACGGTAATGAAAATTCAATTTTTATTGAAGGTTACCTACAATCATTTAACAAAGGAGTGAAATGATGGCTTCAGTAACATTGGAAGAACCTTTGCAATCTGAAATTGGTCCAAAAAAGGAGCTTCCCAAGGTTATTCAAGAAGAGTTTACAAAAATATCAGAACCAGAAGAAGAAATTCGTGTTGCTGTCCCCAGTGATATGAATATGGAAGGGGTGTTTGAGGACTGGTGGCTATTAGCAACAGAAAAACGTATCCTTGTTTTCAACAGTGATCATAAAGAAAAGGCTGAGCTTGTTAAAGAAATACC
>DTPJ01000827.1 GCA_011334435.1 Candidatus Poribacteria bacterium
TATCGCCGCTTTTGTAATTCCCGCGCCATTCTTGTTTATCCCGATTTTATTTGGAGTGGAACTGGAATTTAAAAATCTTGGTATATCCTATTACGTCTCTGTTTTAGCAGGATACCTTAGTCACATAATCGCTGATGGTGAAGGTGATTGGGACTAAAAAATCAAAGGATCATAAGGATCATATTGATCAAAAGTATTTTCTTTGAAATAGGCATAGCTAAAATCGTAATCCAATAGCTTACTTCGGAACCCAGATACATCAACTCCATAGCGAATTAATGCAGTATAAAATCCAGATTTAGCAATATCACCGACAAAGATCATCCCACAGATTTTGCCGTTGTTCAAGACTAATTTCTTATAGACATTGTCTTTGTGGACACTGATTACGTCATAATCTTGTTCGTCTTCTTCGTTTATCTGTGTTTTTCCGAAAGATATTGCAGGGATTTGATGGAATTGGACAGCATTTTGTATCCCTATCGCCTGCGAATATCTTCTATCTATGCCAGCCATGTTAAAAGCAGAGAATTTTCCCTGTAAAACCGCATTATACCAAGTAGCAGAAGTTATCCTTTTGCCAGTTGATATATCCTGAATCTCTATAACATCGCCAGCAGAATAGACATCTGGATCAGATGTTCTAAGAAATTCATCTACGATAATCCCTTTATCTGCACTTATGCCACATTCTATTGCCAAGTCCTTATTAGGTCTCATGCCGACAGCAACAATTAAAATATCGCAGGGGATCATTGATTTATTTGACAAAGTTACGCTTTCAACAGCATCAGTGCCATTGATAAAGCTAACGCTTTGATTTAGAATTATCTCAACTCCGAGGCTTTCTAAATCCTTTTGGATAATTAAGCTGGCAGTGACATCTAATTGATTTGGCAATATCTGCGATGCTTTCTCTATAACCGTCACTTTTAATCCGCGTCTTGCTAAGGCATAAGCAGATTCAAGTCCGACAAATCCTGCACCTAAAACAACGGCTCTTTTAGCTTTCTCAAATTTTTGAATTATCGCATTCGCATTATCTAACGAATGGAAAAAATAGACGCCATTTAGGTCAATGCCATCAATTTTAGGGATCGCGGGATTAGAACCAGTGGCAATAAGAAGTTTATCATAAGCAAACTCCTTATCATCTTTTGACACGACCCTTTTTGCTGTTCTATCAATTTTGACGATTTTAGTGTCTAAAACACCATTTATATCATAGTCATCAAAAAAATGTCTTGTCTTGAAATATAGATTATCCTCTTTTAGCCTTCCATCAACAAAACGAGAGATCAGGCATCGTGAATAAGGCAAATATTTTTCAGCAGAGATGATCGTGATTTTGCTATTTTTATCAAGTTTTCTCAGCTCTTCTCCCGCTTGCGCTCCTGCGGCACTTGCACCAATAATTACATATCTCATATTAACCTCCGTTTAATAATTATAGATTGATCGCTCTATATATCAGCAACCGCTAAGACCTCATTTGGACAACCTTCCACACATGCAGGAGTATCTCTGTTTGGGCAAAAGTCACATTTTATAGCTTGGGCAAACTCTGACTTGCCCGCTTGGACAATATCAAAAGAAGGGCTTATCACTCCATAAGGGCAAGCCATAATGCACATCCAACAGCCGACACATTTTTGTTCATGCCCCATATTGGTAACAATGCCTGTGATTGGGTCTTTTTGCATGCATCCAGCCATACAGGCACTTACACATTGAGGATCGTCACAATGCCTGCAAACAACAGGCACTGGTTTATTGATCACAGAATCAACAAAAATTCTGGTTTTCGGCTCAAAACCGTTTAATGAGGCAAAGATATAGCTTTTAGTATCTGAGTGTTCAGCAATACAAGCCATTTCACAACGTTTGCATCCTGTGCAACGTTCTGACGTCACCGTAAGTTTTTTCATTGGTTCACCTCTACAATCCAAGCGATTGACGCTTTTTTAGGATATGTGCTTCCATCGCGTCTGCTGTCTTAATCGGATCAAGTTCAACAAATACTTTTCCACCGATAAGTGATTCAACATCTTGGGTTAATATTTTTGTAACATTAGGGCTTCCAAGCACAGGTGGGGCAGGAGCTAAATGAAGAGTTAATCCGAAAGCAACAGCGGTAAAAGCGTCTGCCACTGCCTTTTGCTCCATATACTCTGGAGCTGAAGCCACTACTGGAAGATCGGGGACATCAACGCCTAATGTCTCTGCTATTGCAACCGCTGTTTGAATGATTTTTCCAATATCCGTGCAACTGCCATAAGACAAACATGGCGGAACACTAAGACTTGAACATACAGGGGCAAGCTTTTCTCCCGTCTCATTAATCGCATCAAGCGACATAAGATTAGCATTTTGCATAGCACTTGAACAGCATCCAGCACCAATTACTAAAATGTCTCTACTTATAAGCTCTCTTGCTAAACTGACAATGTGATTTCCTGACTGAAACTCCCTAACCGTAGTGCAACCGACGACAGCAGCAACGCCTTTAATTGATCCGTTAGCTATTGCGTCTATTAAAGGTTGAACAGAGCCACCTAATGCATTGACGACGCTTTCTGTGGTAAATCCAGCTATCGCATTATGCTTCACGGGCGGAATATTGACTTTGCCGCGTTTGCCAAATGCAGAAATTGCCCTCTCCATGATCTTATTTGCGATCTCTTTCGCTTTATCTGGTTCAAACTCAAGCCTTTCTACTCCTGCCTGTCTTATTGCTTTATCAGTTGAGATCAACTTAGTATGATATTTTGGCGCGAATTCCTCTGAAATTGTCGGCATAACGCAATTATAGTCAAAAGCTAAAACGTCCACAGCACCAGTAGCTATAATCAACTCTTGTTGTATCCAATTTCCGATCTGCCCATAGAAAACGTCTTTATAATCGGAAGCAAGATTGAATATTTGTTGACCTTCGCAAAGAGAACCGTATATTTTAATGCCATTTTTTGCCCCAGCTTGCTTAGCTTTTTCTTGCCAATTTTTATCACGGGCGGTCTCTAAAACTTTTATCGCTAACAACGGCTGGTGACCGTGCATTACTATATTTACTGCATCAGGGTCTAAAACGCCGATATTTACTGGACCTTGATTAGGCTTAGCTGTCCCAGTCAATATCTCCTGCATAGTTGTAATTCCAAAGAGTCCAGCGTATTCATTGGCAATGCCCATTCTAAGACAATGCAATAATAGATCAACTACATCATTGTTGACATTTGTCATAGCTTTGGAAAGCCCTGTTGCTACCTCTGAATTAGGTCCTCCAGGGATAATGCCTAAATTTTCCCATACAGCTAAACGCTTCTTTGGTGCAAGTGTTGTGACGAGTTTTAATGGTTCATAATCATTGCTATTGATCTGATCTATGTAAAAGGCGCCGAATTCCTTAGCGATCTCGTTTATCGGTCTATTGCCATCTATTCCAAACAGAGATGCTATGTTCCTTAGCTTTTCCTCTTCTTTTATTTCGTAATCAGCTTTGCCTTCTCCAACAGCTTTGAGCGTTCTAGCGACATTACGAGCATGATAAACGTTGGCAACAGTCCCTTGGGCGCACTTGAAGAGAAGGTTTCTTGTGACTATTAAATCCGCAGTTGCCCCACAAACTCCCCTTTTGGCTTTTCTTGTTATCTGGCAAGGACCATCAGTGCAAAGCGTGCAACAAATCCCCATCGTTCCGAATCCACATTGTGGTTGTTGATTTGCAAACCTCTCATAAATAGTATCCATGTTGTCTTCCCTTGCCACTTTATACATACTCATCGTCAATTCATCAACTGGCTGATTGCGATACGTTTTAATATCCATTAAATTTTCTCCTCTCTGAATATTTCTTTGATAAACTAATAAAACTTTGACCTCTCAAACAGTGACCCTTGAATCTTCAAGGACTTCACCAGAAATTGATATTGTGACATCATCCACTTGAATATCAGCACCAGAAGCATCTATTGCCTCATTAGCTATATAAGTCAGTCCAGAGCAACATGGCACTTCCATGTGGACGACAGTTAAACTGTTCAATGATGAATTCTTGATGATCTGTGCGAGTTTATTAATATAGAAATCTGCATCATCAAGCTTAGGACAACCGATGATGACGGGTTTTCCTCTGAGAAATCTGGAATGAAAATCAGCCAAAGCAAAAGGAACACAATCAGCGACCAAAAGCAGATCAGCACCTTTGAAATACGGGGCATGAGGCGAAACTAACTTTAATTGGACAGGCCAATTTAATAATTCCGATGGCGTAGCTTCAACAGGGACTTCTTTTGAAGATTCAGAACGTCTTAATTCCCTCATCAGAGAACCGGGGCAACTATGACCTTGATGTTCAGAATGTTTTTGTGTTTGTTGTTGCGGTTGTTTTTGACCTTTAATCTTTTTAAGATGCTCTTCTGTGGCTTTTTCATCAAATTCTTGTGCTTCTCGCTCTATAATTGTTATCGCACCTACTGGACATTCGCCAAGACATGCACCAAGCCCATCGCAATAAATATCGCTTACAAGCTTAGCTTTGCCATCAATAATTTCAATGGCTCCTTCCGCACATGCGATCACACATTGACCACAACCATTACATTTTTCCTCATCAATACTTACAATTTTTCTACGCATTTTTAACTCCTTTTTTAACGCAGTTTAGATTTATTTGTAAATCGGACACTTAAATAATATTTTGGTATTCTAATACCATTATACCATAATATAATATCAATGTCAAGCTATTAATTTGAATTTTAAACACAACTTTGGAACTTTGGACAGCTTCATAATACTGAGCTTAGGACATTAGATATAAAGTTTGAGACTATCAATTTTAGCTAAACAAAGACTTATAAAAAGTAAACCCTAACGATGCTTTTTCGTCTAACTATCAACGATAGGAGGTGTATATACAAAATGATAGATTCAGAAGAAAAAATGTTAATAGATAGGCTACTGAAATCTGGCGCCTTAACAGAAGAAGAGCTTGCCGAAGGCATTGCTTATCAGGAAGAGAATGGTGGGTCTTTAATAGACGCACTTTTAGAGAAAGATCATATAACAAAGACAGATATTGATATGATCAACCGATCAGAGGAGATCGGTGTCCCATATATGCGATTAATAAATGTTGAGCAGGACGAAAAAGCAACGTCATTAATGCCAGTGAGTTTTGCATTGGATAGAAAAGTTTTGCCAGTTGCTTATGAGAATAACGTTCTTTACGTTGCTATGGCTGATCCTTTGGACGTCAATCTTATAGATGACATTCGTCTTATAACCGAGTCAGAAGTTCAACCAGTTCTTGCAACCGAAGATGACATATATGATGCCATCAGAAGATTTTATGGTATGTCTGCTGAGGAAATCGTCAAAGGCAATTTAGAGACACCAGCAGGAGTCGCACAAACTGATGAGATCAGAGTAATAGAGGATTTTGGACTTGATCCCGATACGCTTGCCCAAACGCCGACGGTTATTAACTATGTCCATCAGTTAATAATAGAAGCGGTTAGAGAAAAGGCAACCGATATTCATATTGAGCCTTTGGAAAAAGTCGTCAGAATAAGATTTAGAATGGACGGTATCCTCCACGAGAGACCCGTTCCACCTAAAAATATTGAAAGAGCCATTATATCAAGAGTTAAGATTATGGCTGATATGAATATTGCTGAGCGCCGAAGACCGCAGGACGGAAGTATCCAATTGAGAATAGCGAGCTTAGGCAACAGAGAAATTGACATCCGTGTGTCAACAGTCCCAACCTTCTGGGGTGAAAGCGTCGCAATGCGTATCCTTGATAAAGCAGTTGTCTCTTATGGTCTCAAAGAATTGGGAATGTTAGAAGATAACCTTGAACAATTCTCTAAATTAATACAGAGACCTCATGGAATTATATTGACAACAGGACCAACAGGAAGCGGAAAAACTACCACGCTATATGCTTGCCTTAAAGAAATGAATACTCCAGAAGTGAAGATTATCACAGTTGAAGACCCTATTGAATACGATCTCCCCGGTATTAACCAGATCGGCGTTGATGAAGCTGTCGGTGTCACTTTTGCTAACACACTGAGACATATACTTCGTCAAGACCCTGATAAGATAATGATAGGAGAAATCCGTGACGGCGAAACTGCGGAAATGGCGATACATTCTGCACTTACAGGTCACCTCGTTTTAAGTTCATTACATACTAACGACGCTCCCGGTGCTATAACGCGTCTTATTGACCTCGGCGTTCAGCCATATTTGGTCGCATCAAGCCTTGAAGGTATAGCAGCTCAAAGACTTGTGCGTAAAGTTTGTAGAAGATGCAGGACGTTTTATCATCCAGATGAAAAATTGCTAAGAGAGATGAACGTTGATCCAAGCACTGTTCCAAGCGATCTAATGATCCCAAAAGCTGTCGGATGCCCTGATTGCAAAGGCAGAGGATATTCAGGACGTATAGCTCTATTTGAAGTTGTAATTATGAATGACGAACTCAGAGATATGGCTTATAGACAACTACCGACAACTGAAATAAGAAAAGTTGCACGTAAATATGGTATGAGAACACTCCGAGAGGACGGTTGGCTAAAAGTCACTATGGGCATCACTACCGCTGATGAAGTGCGTAGATCAACCGCAGAAGAAGAATATACCAATTTCTAATATATCAATCACAGTGATCAGTAATTAATTGTATTTTGAGGATTTTTTGAGATGCCAAGATTTAAATACCAAGCAATGACAAAATCAGGTTCTGTGGTTACAGGTTCTCTTGAAGCTGAAAACCCAACTGATCTTATATCAAAGCTCAGAGCAAGCGGATATTATGCTATGGACGTAAGTCCAGATGTCGCTGAAGAAAAACGCAAGATACCCTTTATCAGCTTTATGAGAAGGGTTAAAGCAAGCGAAGTTGAATTTTTCAGCTATCAATTATCTACACTGATAAACGCAGGTGTCCGCTTGACGAGGGCTTTAGCTGTGGCAACAGAACAGATCACAAATCCTATATTTAGGGATGCTGTGGATAAAGTCCGCTATGACGTAGAGCATGGAAGCGAATTTTATAACGCATTAGCACAACACAAAAACGTCTTTTCCGATCTATATATCAATATCGTGAAAGCAGGAGAGACTGGAGGCGTTCTAGGTCTTGTTCTTGCAAGGCTTGCGGAATTCTCTGAAAAACAGCGAAAATTGAAGTCCGCCGTGATCTCCGCTCTGTTCTATCCTGCAATACTTGTCACGCTTGGAACTATAATCGGAACTATTTTGATGCTTTTCGTTATCCCAAGACTAAGCGGAATGTTTGCAGAAATGGGCGCCGCTTTACCGATGCCCACTCGTATACTCATGGCGGTAACAGGTGCAATAAAGAATTTTTGGTGGATCATTTTAGCGATTATCGTCATAGCGGTTTTAGCTATACGACGTTATGCAAAGACTGAATCAGGAAAACGTAATCTTGATAGACTTAAACTTAAACTGCCCTTAGCTGGAAATATATTCAAAATCTCTGCAATGACTAGATTCGCTAGAACTCTCGGAACGCTTTTAGATAACGGAGTTTTAATATTGCCGTCATTAGCCATAGTGCGTGAAACTGTTGGAAATACAGTTTATAGGGATATTATAGCGAACAGTGAAAAGGAAGTTGAACGTGGAGAGACGTTATCTTCATCTCTACAAAAAAGCGGAGAATTTCCGGGGCTTGTTACACATATGCTTGCCATAGGCGAAGAGGCAGGAAGACCACAGGATATGTTGTTAAAATTATCAGAATACTATGAAGCTGAAATGGATAAACAGCTTGAGAGAGTATCAAGTTTGATAGGTCCTGTTATGATCCTTGTTATGGCTCTTGCAGTCGGTTTTCTCGTCGCTGCTGCGGTTTTGCCAATCTTTGAAGCAAGCAATCTGGTCACTGGTTAAAAAGGAGGGAACATAAATGTTTATAAAGCTATTGAAGTCCAAGAAAAAGGGCTTTACATTAATTGAACTTATGGTTGTTATCGCAATTTTGGCTTTGCTTGGTGGTATTGTCGCTCCAAGAGTTATTGGCAGACTAAGGCAAGCTAAACCTCAGAAAGCAGCGATGGATATAAAGCAAATCGGGCTTGGTCTTGATATGTATGCAGCAGATAATGGGCAGTATCCTACTACTGAACAAGGTTTGCAGGCTTTAATAACTAAACCAACTTCTCCGCCAGAACCGATGAATTGGAATGGTCCTTATGTTCAGCCAACAGATTTTAAAGACCCATGGGGTGCTCCCTATATCTATGTTTGTCCAAGCACGCGTGAAGGCTATGATTATGAACTTTATTCTTATGGTGCAGATGGTCAAGAAGGAGGCACTGGCGAGGCAGCGGATATAACAAACTGGCTAATAGAAGAGCAAGGAAAATAAAAAATTTAGGAAAGAATAATAACCTGAACTTAGGACATTAGTTCGGACATTTTCTAGAATAAGTGAAAATAATACTTTCTGCTAAAATTAAATTTTTCCAAACATTTCAAAAATCCCCCTTTATCCCCCTTTTTCAAAGGGGGAAA
>DTPJ01000890.1 GCA_011334435.1 Candidatus Poribacteria bacterium
AGGAGAAATGCGGAAAATCACAGGAAAAGTGACTGACGAAAAAGGAAACCCTTTACCGGGTGTAACCGTGGTGATTCAAGGAACTACCAAAGGAACCATTACGGATGCTGATGGGAATTATACCTTGCAAAATGTATCGCCCAATGAAACGTTGGAATTTTCATTCGTGGGGATGCAAAAAAGTATGGCTAAAGTGGGGGATCATTCCGTAATTAATGTAACCATGACAGAAGCTGCTACCGGATTGAATGAAGTGGTAGTAGTGGGGTATGGATCACAGAAAAAAATTGATTTAACAGGTTCAATTGCTTCTGTTTCAGATAAGGAAATAAAAACTTCAACGAATGTAAGTTTAGCAGATCAATTGACTGGTAAAATGCCAGGTTTAATAGTTCTTGCACAATCAAGCCAACCAGGTGATTATAGTTCTTCTATTTCCATTCGTGGATGGGGAAATCCTCTGGTAATTGTGGATGGTGTGCAGCGAAGTGATTATATGAAACTAGATCCTAATGAAATTGCCAGTGTGACGGTTTTAAAGGATGCTTCCGCTGCCGTATATGGGATAAAAGCCAGTAATGGTGTAATTTTGATAACAACCAAACATGGTGAAATTGGGAAACCACAAATCACGTATTCATACACTCATGGATGGCAAGCTATTACAAGTTATCCACATCCTATGACTGCAGGAGAATATACTCAAGCTTTTGACTGGGCAGAACAAAATTCCGGGATACCACTAACTTATAGTGCGCAGCAGATAGCTGATTATAAGAGTGGCAAACTTCCAAGTACTAATTGGTGGAATGTAACGATGAACAATAGCGCTCCCCAAGATCAGCATAATTTAACCGTTTCGGGAGGTAGTAAAACAATAAAATATTTTAACTCTTTGGGATATATGAGTCAAGATGGGTTATATAAAAGTGGGGACTTAAATTACCATCGATTTAATTTTAGAAGTGACGTTACGGCACAAATAACCAATAATTTTAGTGCTGAAATGAATATTTCCGGATTAACAGATAATAGTAATGCTCCATCATCATCAGCAGCGACTGTTTTCTCATCAATTTGGATGCAATTACCAACATACTCTGTTTATGCGAATAATAATCCCTTGTATCTACAAAATTATGACATGAATAATCCGTACGCTAAATCGCACTCATCGATAGTAGGCTTTAATGATAGCTATAATAAAACTTTTGATGGAAGCCTTACTTTGAATTATAAAGTTCCTTTTGTGGATGGATTAAGCGCGAGATTCTTTTATGATTATTATTTAAACGATAATTTTAATAAGCAATTTAACAAACAATATGTATTATATGATTATGATGCAGCCACTCAAACTTATAACCCAAATTATATGAATAGTCCATCTAATATGAGTGAAGGCTATTCCGAAAACACGAATTCTACTATGGATGTGTCGTTAAACTATGAAAGAACGTTTGGAACGGTTCATCACTTTAAGGGGTTGTTATTATATGAAAAAATTGATTATAATAGCAATTACCTAAATGGAAATAGGCAATTTACGGTTGATGCTTTGCCTCAATTATCGGCGGGAAACACGGTTATGACTATTAACGGATATAATGATGTAAATAAAACTGACAGACAATCGATCATTGGTCGTTTGAACTATGATTATGCTTCTAAATATTTAGTTGAATTTAGTTTCAGAGATGATGGTTCTTCGTTATTCCCTCCAGGTAAACAATGGGGGTTTTTCCCGAATGTATCTTTAGGATGGAGGTTATCTGAAGAGGATTTCATAAAAAACAATTTGCCATTTGTTTCTAATTTAAAGCTGAGAGGTTCATGGGGCAAAATGGGTGACGATGGCGCTGCTGCATTTCAATATGTTGCCGGTTATAATTATCCATCTGGAGGCTATGTGTTTAATGGAGAGTATATAGCTGGGTTAAGTTCTCGGGGCATGACGAATCCAAATATTACATGGTACACATCAACTACAAGTGATGTTGGTATTGATGCCAATTTATGGAATCAGAATTTAAATTTTACATTTGATGCTTTTGTGCGAAAAAGAACAGGCCTACTCGGTTCTTTAGCGTTAAATTTGCCACAAACTGTTGGAGCCTCTCTTCCACAAATAAACCTTAATAGCGATTTGAATCGTGGATTCGATTTTTCTATAGGAACTAATCAGAATATAAATGGATTTCAATTTGGGGTCAACGCACAATTTTCTTATTATTATAATATGAACCTATATCAGTCGAGTGCTCCTTCCGGTAATTCATATTTAAATTGGACTAACAATCAAAATGATCGTATAAGTAATGTTATATGGGGATATAAATTGGCCGGCCACTTTACATCACAAGCTCAGATTAATGCGGCAGCTATTGAAGATGGATATGGAAATAAATATGTAAAAATTGGAGATTTACAATTTGTAGATGTTAATCACGATGGCGTGATTGATAATTTGGATATGGTCCCTCTTGCCACCGGTAATCAATATCCTGAAATTTCGTATGGAGTAAATTTTACATTTGCATGGAAAGGGTTTGATGCAAGCGCTCTTTTTCAAGGAGCAGCAAACGTATATGTAAGCTTACAAGGTACAGACCAGCTGGCTAATCCATTCCCTTGGGGGAGAAATGGCTTGGAGCAATTCATGAATGTTTGGCATCAAGCTGATCCAACAAATCCAAATAGTGCATGGATTCCAGGAGAGTTCTTTCCTTCCAGATTGTCAGGGATTAATCCAAATAATCGTACCTCCTTTTACTTCTTAAAGAATGATTCATATCTCCGTTTGAAAAGCTTGGAGATTGGTTATACCATACCAGGTCAATTAATCAAAAAAATTGGGTTTCAGAAGTTAAGAGTTTTTGCTAATGGATTCAATGTGTTGACTTGGGATAATATACCTTATATGGATCCGGAACATTCTAATAATACATACGGATATTTGTATCCTATTACCAAAAACTTTAATTTTGGTTTGGAAGTAACTTTTTAAAAACAAGAAAAAATGAAAAAGAATATTAAATATATTTTGTTGTTTCTTACAACAGCAATTGTTTTTGCCTCTTGTAAAAATGATTTGATAATACAACCCACTACTATTCTTGGAACAAATCAAGTTTTCACTAATGAGTCTGCTATAATAGCTTATTTGGCAACTTTATATTCAAATCTCCCTATTGAAGATTTTAATTTCACCACAAATGGTTTTAATCAGATGGGATCACCTCATAGAACTTGTAATTACTCAGGTGAAGCTTTGAATTGTTATTGTGATATGCTTGGTGATCTTGGAAGCGGAACTAGCTGGGGTTGGTGGAGCGGTGGATATTCTACAATCAGAGATGTCAATAATTTTATCGCTAATATTCCTTCTGCAAATTTGACTTCAGATAAAAAGCGCTTATATCTTGGCGAAGCCATGTTTATCAGAGGATATGATTATTTTGGATTGGTAAAACGGTATGGAGGTGTACCTCTTGTAAAAAATGTACAAACTTATACTGGAAACATAACTCCTTTACAAATTCCAAGAAATACAGAGCAAGAAGTTTATGATTATATAGGGACACAGTTGGATAGCGCTGCGATGTTATTACCTGCTACAAGTCAAAGCGGAAGAGCGAATAAGTATGTAGCTTTGGCACTGAAATCGCGCGTGATGCTATACGCTGCAACAGAAGCTAAATATGGAACTGTTCAACTAAATGGGTTGGTAGGGATTCCAGCTTCTGCAGCAACTGCTTATTTTCAAGCAGCTTTTAATGCAGCAGATTCTGTTATGCAGTCCGGTTTATATGCTCTTTATAATAAATATCCTGATAAAGTAGCTAATTTCACCAACTTATTTCTTGATGATAATCCTTCCAGTAATAGGGAAATTATTTTTGAAAGAAATTATATTTATCCTCAAGCAACTCACTCGTATGATTGTTGGGAATTGCCTTTTGGAGTTCGAGGCCCGTGGGGATATGGTTCTCGTATGGATCCAACATTAGAGATGGTGGAGCAATTCGAGAATGTGGATGGAACCCCCGGAACGCTACAAGTGACTGATAGCAATGGCAATCCTATTGAATACACGAATCCCTTAGATATTTTTAAGAATAAAGATCCGAGATTAGCGGCTACAATGATTTTGCCATTTTCTACATGGGAGGGAACTCCGATTCCTGTTCAAGCAGGTATAATTGATGATGCTGCAGTTTCACCAAATACTACTGTGTATGGTCGTAAAACGGTAACAGCCGGAAATTATAATCAATTGTATGATATTAATACGCATCAAATCGATGCAAATGGCACTCTACAAGTCGTTGCAATTAATGGCATACAAGGCAACGAAACCAGTCCTACAGGATTCTATATTCGAAAATACCTGAATTTTAACATGCCTCAAAGTCAGGCTTACGGATATAATTCTACACAAAGCTATTTTGATATCCGGTATGCAGAAGTCTTATTAAATTATGCCGAAGCAGCCATAGAATTGGGGGACGTTGCCGATGCGGAATCTGCTGTGAACCAAATTCGGGATCGCGCAGGAATTGCAGAATTAACGGGTGCTGAAGTTACGAGAGATGCCATTCGGCATGAGAGAACGGTAGAATTAGCCTTTGAGAGTCAACATTATTGGGATATTCGTAGATGGCATATCGCTGACAAGCTGATATTGAATAAGAGATTTACCGCGCTTTATCCCTATTATGATTTGCAAAATCATGCTTATGTATTTACTAAAGTACCTGTAGGTAATCAATATACTTTCTTACCGGAATTGTACTATGAAAAAATTGATCCGGGTCAAATTTCAGCAGATCCAAAATTAATTCAAAATCCTTTATACTAATAATTATGAAACGAAAAAATTTAATATTAGCGCTATTTTTACTGACTGTGGCATTTGGATGCAGTAAACTTGATAATTATCCCGCACCTAATGCAGGGATAATAGGAACGGTCATTGACAGCACTACGAATGCAGGAATTCAAACAGAAGCAGGCAATGGATTTCAAATAAGTTTAATAGAATTTGGATACAATCCTGTAATCCCTATCAATTTCTTTGCAAAAGCGGATGGAAGTTTTGAAAACACGCAACTTTTTGCAGATAAATATAAGGTAATTCCTATCAATGGCCCATTTCTTGCTCCTGATACTTTGACAGTTAATATCAAAGGCTTGACTACAGTGAATTTTACCGTAGTTCCTTTTATGACTGTTAACGCATCAACCCCTCAGGTAATTTCTAATAATGTAGTGGTTAATTATACCCTTTCTAAACCTGCGCGAATTAGTTATAACATTGTAAATTGTATGTCAATGGCTGCTAAAGTGCCTGCTGTTAGTGCTAGTGTGAATGATTATAATGTTAGTCATAACCTTTCAGGGTACTCATATCAGCAAATTGCAGCCATGCAATTTTCGGATACGCTTAAAAATTTGCCTTCCGGAACTTTTTATGTAAGGGTTGCAGGTCAGACAAATAATCCTCAAAGTAAATTTAATTACAGTAAAGTGTTTACGGTTACTATACCATAGTCATAGGTTAAGTTTTTGATGCAAGAAAGAAAAATGAGGTGGAATCAAGTTGTTCTATTAATTATTATAGTAATGCTTGAACACCTCATTTTATTGAAAATGCATTTAAATTGGATCACAGTGATCACAAACATGCGCTATTTTATAGTTCAGAAATTGTTGATAGGGTTTCCCTTTTGATACCTTTAATCAGTTTTTAATTCAAGTAATCAATGCAACTTTTGACAAGGAAAACAAATTATGGGATAAAAAAGACATGCCTGATCTCATTCCTTCAATGCTGTATTATCATAAAAGGAATGGCGCAACAAAAGCAGCCGATAGATTATGTAAATACGTTTTTAGGGGTGGACAATGGAGGCAATGTTTTGCCAGGTCCCTGTCTTCCGTTCAGTTTAATCCGACTCAACCCAGTCGTAGCTAAGCCACAACCAACCAGCGGATATGCGACAGGCAAGCCGATTATCGGATTTGTTCAAACAGGCACCAGTGGCACAGGTGGTGGTGGACGGTATGGAAATTTTGCAGTGATGGCCATGACGGGACATCCACATAATATAGAAGATTATTCGACCCCTATTGACAAGGAAACCGCCTCAGCCGGTTATTATAGTGTTCACTTAATGAAATCCGGTATAGGAGTCGAATTAACATGTACTGAGAAAGTGGGTTTTACCCGCTTTACTTTTCCTAAAGGCACCAACCCTATTATAACCATAAATGCTTCAAGTGTAATTGATTTATTCCGGAATAATAAAAATGACGGTCAATGTTTGGAAGCTTCGGTAAAGGTAGATCCTGATGGCGTAATAGAAGGTTATGGTAAGTTTGTAGGAGGATGGGGACACATACAACCTTACAGGATGTATTTTGCAGCAACTTTTGATAAACGTTTTTTATCTTCCGGTACCTGGAATGATACTGTTATATCTGAAAATTCAAAAGAAGTTAAAGGTAAACAATGCGGGGCCTTTTTTCGTTTCTCCGAAAATCAAAATACTGAGGTTATGATAAAAGTAGGCATCTCGGTACTTTCAGTCGATAACGCAAAAGAAAACCTGCTTGAACAGAAATCAGTTAGTTTTAAAACAGCGCTTGAACGAAACAGGCAAACATGGAATGCTCTGTTAAGTAAAATAAGAATTGATGGCGGTACTGAGAATAAGCGTGTATTATTTTACACCGGACTATACCGGACTTATGTGATGCCAACTGACATTACAGGTGAAAATCCGGCATGGGAATCAAAAGAGCCTCAATTTTGGGATTCCTATTTGATAGGTCCTCATTGGAGTAAAGGTTGGATTATCGAGAACAATATTATTCGTTACTCTACTTGTAGTGGAATTTCTCTTGGGAAATATGGCGATGAATGGGATAACACGTCGGCCAACTCTGCAGAAGGTTACGTTGAAACTATCAGTCGTGCGCTCAAAAATGGTTGGAACAGTGAAACAATTGGTCATCACATCGTCCGCAAGAACACCATTTCTCACTGTGAGCAGGCTGGCATTGTCGGCAGTTTAGGAGCAGCCTTTAGCATTATTACTGATAACATTATTTATGACATTCATGTGCGAAATTTGTTTGGTGGAGCAGAAATGGCAGGCATCAAGCTTCATGGAGCCATTGATGTTAATATTAACCATAACCATATTTACCGAACGTGTTTGGGACTCTGGTTGGATTGGATGGCTCAAGGTACGCGGATAAGTTGTAATCTTTTTAACGACAATGATCAGGATGTATTTGTCGAAGTGGGTCACGGCCCATTTCTCATGGACAACAACCTATTTCTCTCATCCTCTTCACTGTGGGACCGTTCACAGGGAGGTGCATATGTTCATAACTTATTCGCCGGTAGGATTACCAATATAGGTGTACATGAAAATTCTTTAGACAACCGCCAAACACCCTTCATGAAGCCACATTCTACTGAAATTGCTGGATTTCACAACAACCCCAACGGTGACGATCGCTATTACAACAATCTGTTCTTAACCTCCGATTTGAACATCTATGACAGCGTTCCATTGCCCATGTGGATGGACGGCAATGTGTATCTCGCTGAAGCCAAGCCATCCAAGTATGAAAAGAAGCCACTCTTAGAGTCAAAGTGCGATCCAAATTTCAAATTGGTTAAGAAAACTAATGGATTTTACCTTGAATTCAATAGATGTTGGGGTGCCGGAGAAATTCGCAAACTGGTGACTACCTATATGCTCGGTAAGGCAGTTATTCCGAATCTTCCTTATGAAAATGCTAATGGATTGCCATATAGCATTACTACCGATTATTTTGGAAAGAAAAGAAATGAAAAGAGTCCATCTGCAGGACCTTTTGAAAATCTTGCAATTGGCAAACACATGCTAAAAGTGTGGTAATTGTGCATGTAAAAGTTTGACATTATATAGTATTTAGTTCGCTATAAACATTCATAATGTAATGAATATATTAATATCATAATAAAATATCATAATAAAGATATCTAAAATATAAGTAACTGGTAATGTATTTTTTAAGAGATTCAGAAGAAATATAGAGAGACTTTTTGGAGTGGCTTTATCTATTAATATTTTTTTTACCCAAAAATCCACTGGTGCGAAGTAAAACAGAATTCATTGTAAAATAAAAATCAATTTAATATTTATATATCATAAAAATACATTAATATGAAAAAATATCTTTTCCACCGCTTAAGCATCGCATGTATAGTAGCTGTTGTATGTATTTCAAATACCTATGCACAAAACAGAAACCATTCTTTGCAACATCACTTGACTCTTGCTTCAAAAAGTAGAAATCCTATTTATTTAGATACATCTTACTCGTTCCGGGAACGCGCGGCGGATCTTGTCTCACGCATGACGTTGGGCGAAGAAGTGTTGCAGCTTCACACCAATTTTGCTCCTGCTATTCCTCGTTTG
>DTPJ01000172.1 GCA_011334435.1 Candidatus Poribacteria bacterium
AAAAACATATTGCTGTGTAGAATGAGAGGTGAGCAAATATGCCCGCTAATCTTACCCCGCAGTATATAGAACTCAGAACAAGACTTGAAAGATCAAAGGACATTGAGGAAAAGATAGAGCTTCTACAAGAGATGATCGCCATAATTCCCAAACATAAAGGCACAAATAAGCTGATTGGCGAATTAAGGTCAAAACTTGCAAGCCTGAGAAAAGAAGCTCAGAATAAACCACAAAAGCATAAAGTTTATAATCCATATAGCATAACTAGACAAGGTGCAGGTCAAGTCATAATTATAGGCTTCCCTAATGTCGGAAAGTCAAGCCTTGTCGCTAAACTTACAAATGTCCATACAGCAGTCGCACCATATCCATTTACAACAGATAAGCCGATAGTCGGTATGATGCCTTTTGAGAATATAAACATTCAGTTGATTGATACTCCGCCTATTACGGAAGATAATTTTGAACCAAGTTTAATTGACCTTATAAGACGCGTTGACCTTGTTTTATTAGTCATTGATGCAGGGACAGATGAAGCATTAGATCAGATTGAATTTATAAAAAGTAGGTTGGAACAGAAAAAGCTTTTGCTTACAATGAGAGATATTGGAGATGATGAAGAGACTGAATTTATCCATAAAAAAGCGATGATAATAGCAAATAAAACAGATTTGGAAAACAGTCAAGGTATAATTGATACTTTAAACGAGCTATATTCAAAAGAAATGCCCGTGGTTGGCTTATCAGCAGAAAAAGACACAGATTTTGATTCTTTTAAGAGAATGATATTTGATTATCTTCATATTATACGAGTATATACCAAACCTATAGGGAAAAAGCCAGATTTCAACGATCCGATAGTTCTTTATAGAGGTAGCACTGTTGTTGAAGCAGCGGAGGAAATACATAGAGATTTTGCAGAAAAACTTAAATTTGCAAGAATTTGGGGAGGTGAATATAACGGTCAAAGGGTGAGTAGAGATCATCCGCTTGATGATGGCAATATCCTTGAATTTCATGTTCCAGATTGATATATGAAGTGATATATGATATTTGATCATTCTGATCCTTATGATGTTTTATAAGACTGCCAATTTATTGGTCTTTATAACTTATTAGGAGGAAATTATGAAAAATCTATTTAAAAAATTTATTTTTTTATCAACAATTATCATGGTTACCGTTATTTTTGTAGGCTTTTCTCATTCTGCTATCAAAAAAGATGCGATCATAGGCATATGGCTTCTTGATGATGCAAAAGGTGATACTGCCAAAGATTCATCTGGTAATGGTCGCGATGGAAAAGCAAATGGAACTATAAAATGGGCAAAAGGAAAATTTGGCGGTGGAATTGAGTTTGTCGGCAGTGAAAGCATTAATATTCCCCATGAAGAGATATTTGACTTTGGAGATAAGAGAAGTTTTAGCGTTGTCGTTTGGTTCAATTTCTCCACTGCACAGGATTGGAACAGGTTAGTAAGAGGCAGAAATCCCGGTCCATGGCAAGGCGGAAACACTGGCTGGGAATTGCAAACTCAGGCATTGATGATCCATTGGAGTCTTGATGATGTGTCTAAAAATCACGTCAAAAACACCTATGATAACGCAGGCAACGGCTCTTGGCGACATACTGCGATGATCGTTGATAGATCAAAAAAGAAAATGATCACATATCTTGATGGTGAAAACGAAAAAATCGTTGATATTTCTAACATTGTTTCAATAACCAGCGGATTACCAATTGTTATCGGTGGAGGCATTAGGGGTTCTTTAGATGAAGTGGCGATTTTTGATACAGCTATAACTCAAGAAGACGTCCAGATTATTATGAATAAAGGACTTACAGACGCTCTTAAAGGAATGATGGCTGTTCAGCCATTATCTAAACTAAGTGTCACTTGGGGAGATATAAAAATAAGAAAATAGATTAGGAGGTTTTTAATGGGAAGGTTATCAGCAGCGTTATTGGGCGCAACAGGTATTGCAGGTCAACAATTTTTGCCTTTTTTGGCGGGGCATCCATACTTTGAATTAAAGGTGCTGTCTGCATCGGCACGTTCAGCAGGGAAGCTATATATAGATGCAGTAAAATGGTATCAGGAATATTATATCCCCAATGAATTCGTTAATATGCCTGTTATATCTATGGAAGAAGCCCTTGAAAAGGCAGATTTTGATATATTATTTTGTGCATTGCCATCGGAGATCGCAGCGGAATGGGAGCCAAAGTTTGCCGAAAAAGGCGTAACCGTATTCAGTGACGCAGGATGTTTCAGGAAAGAAAAAGATGTCCCTGTGATGATTCCAGAGGTGAATTACGATCATATAAACTTACTGACAGCACAAAGAAAAAACAGGAATTGGAAGGGTGGGATCGTCAAAAATCCTAACTGCACAACTGTTGCTGCTGCTATGGCTTTGGCGCCCCTGAAAAAATATGGCATTAAAAGGGTATTTCTGTCGTCAATGCAGGCGGTGTCTGGTGCTGGTTACGATGGTGTCCCTTCAATGGCTATAACAGATAACGTCATTCCATATATCAGTGGTGAGGAAGAAAAAGTAGAGTTTGAAAACTTGAAAATACTTGGCGATTTAGATGAAGCAGAAGGCGAAGTTAAATTGCTTCCAGCAGTTTTCTCTGCAAGCTGTCATAGGGTTCATACTCTCTATGGGCATATTGAGGCTTTGTTCATTGAGTTTGAGAAGGAAGTTGACATTGATGATGTGAAAAATAGTATCCGCAATTTTACAAGCAAGCCTCAACAGCTTGGATTGCCAACTGCCCCTAAGGTTCCTGTAATACTCACAGATGATCCGTTCAGACCGCAGGTGAGACTTGATAGAAACGCTGGTGAGCCAGAGAGATGCAAGGGTATGTCTGCGACAGTTGGCAGAGTTAGATATGATCATGACGAAAAGAACAGGATAAAGCTTATAACTCTCGCCCATAACTCGATTCGTGGTGCAGCGGGAAATCTTGTTCTTACTGCTGAATTAGCGAAAGCCGAAGGTTTAATATGAAAATGACAAACTTATATTAATATTAAACTAAGGTAGATGATCAAGTTTGTCCTTCTGAACTTAGGACATTAGTTCGGACATTTTCTAGAATAAGTGAAAATAATACTTTCTGCTAAAATTAAATTTTTCCAAACACTTCAAAAATCCCCCTTTATCCCCCTTTTTCAAAGGGGGAAAGATAAGGAGGATGCCTTTTTCAAAGGGGGAAACCATAAAAGTCTCCCTTTGGAAAAGCCATAAAAGTCTCCCTTTGGAAAAGCCATAAAAGTCTCCCTTTGGAAAAGCCATAAAAGTCTCCCTTTGGAAAAGTGAGATTTAGAGGGATTTCCCTAGATAATTTAGCTAGATAATAAATTGTCCGAACTCATGTCCGATCTTCAATGTCCCTATACTCCTCTGCTTTTTCAGACTGAAAGCGGAGATATTCAGATATAGCGTATGCATCATTGGATATGATTCTATAACTCCAATCCCGTTTAACTGATTTCAGTGGCAACTTTGCGTAGCTATCTGCATAAAATATGCAGGTTGCGAGTAAGCACATAGGCAATCAGAAGTTGGAAATACACTTTGCCTGATAGACTAAACTGCAGGGAGAACTTGAATAATCCCAATCATCATATAGACGATAGCGGGTTTTGATTATTTATTCAATACATATTATATAAGGAGTATTAAATGAACCACGAAAAAGTAGAAAAGCTTGTCCGAGAGCTTTTAATTGAGATAGGGGAAGACCCTGATAGAGAAGGATTGTTAAAAACACCGTATAGAGTAGCTAATGCCCTTGCTTTTCTGACAAAGGGATATAGAGAGAATATTGATACGATCATCAATAATGCGGTCTTTGAGTCATCAAGCAACAATATGATCATCATCAGGGATATTGAAATTTATAGTTTGTGTGAACATCACATGTTGCCCTTTTTTGGTCGCGTCCATATTGGATATATTGCCAAAGATAAAGTCCTTGGTGTAAGTAAACTTGCAAGGATCGCAGATTTTTATGCTCGTCGTCTTCAAATACAAGAAAGATTGACCGCACAGATAGCAAATGAAATAATGAAAATAACAAAAGCTGAGGGCGTCGGCGTTGTTATGGAATGTAAACATCTTTGCATGATGATGCGTGGCGTTGAGAAGCAGAATTCCATTATGACAACTTCATCGGTGCTTGGAAGTTTCCATGATAGCATAGCGACAAGGGAAGAATTCCTAAGACTTATAGGAAAAAGCATATCATAACGGAGGTGTAAACTATGGAAAAAGCTATTGCAAAGGTTAATGACCTGAAAGATGGTGAGATGAGAGAGATAGTTATCGGCGAATTAACTTTGGTGCTTATTAGAAAAGACGGAAAATATTATGCAATGGGGGGAAAATGTAGTCACGCGGGAGCACCGCTTGCAGAAGGGCTATTGCATGATCACACGATCAGATGTCCTTGGCATCAGGCATGTTTCAATATGCTGACAGGGGAGTTTGTAGAACCGCCAGCCATAGATGACCTTCCACTTTTTAATGTAAGAATTAGCGGAGATGATGTTATCGTTGAAATCCCAGAAGACGCAAAACAGCAGATTCCGCCAAAAATGGTCAAACCAGACAAAAAAGATAAACGGAAATTTGTCATTATCGGCGGAGGTGGTGCTGGAAGTTCTGCTGTTGAATCGTTACGTCACAATGGCTATCAAGGGCAAATTATCATGATCACCCGTGAAAGCATATTGCCTTATGACCGAACAGCACTGAGCAAGGGCTATCTTAAAAGCGACGACGCTAAATTGTATTTTGACCGATCAAAAGAATTCTATGATGAGTATGGCATAGAGATATTGACTAATCGTGAAGTCATAAGCGTTGACAAGTCCAAAAAATCCATCAGTTTCGCCGATGGATCATCAATGGAATATGATAAATTACTGCTTGCAATGGGCAGTATCCCTCGTCAACTAAATGTTGATGGGAGCGATTTAGGGAATATTTTTACTCTAAGATCATCCGCTGATGCAGATAAAATAAAGTCACTTGCCGTAAAAGGCTCAAAAGCTGTTGTCATCGGTGCTAGTTTTATCGGATTAGAGACTTCCGCTAATCTTGCTGATAGAGGCGTTTCTGTGACGATAGTTGCACCTGAAACAGTCCCGTTTAAAATGCTTCTTGGCGATGAAATAGGGAACATGTATAAATTGCTTCATGAGGAAAAAGGAAACAAATTTAGGCTTGGCACAACTGTAAAAGCCTTTGACGGTGATGGTGTTGTAAAACAGGTAATACTTGAAAACGGAGAGAAACTGCCCGCTGATTTTGTCATTTTAGGTGTCGGCGTTACGCCTGCGACAAAATTCTTAAAAGGCATTGACTTAAACCCCGATGGTAGCGTCTCCGTTGATGATCATTTCCAAGTTGATGATGATATATATGCTGCTGGTGATGTCGCAACTTTTAAATGGTGGTTCACTGGTGAAAAGATCAGGATAGAGCATTGGAGGCTTGCAAGACAACATGGGATATTAGCTGGGAGCAATATGGCAGGAAAACCTGCTGAGTATAGAAGTGTGCCGTTTTTCTGGAGCAATCAAGTTTCCGCAAACTTAAAGTATATAGGTCATACGAAGGGCTGGGACGAGATCGTCTTCCAAGGATCGCCAGAGAACAAAGAGTTTATCGCCTATTATGTTAAAGATGATAAAGTCTCCGCAGTTGCATTCGTTGGGAATACTATGCAGATGCTTGCATGCGCCCAATTGATGCAAGAAAACGACATGCCAACGCCTGATCAACTGAGAAAAAAGCCACGTTAATATTATAGAAGTAAGGTATACTTAAAGGAATGTCACTATGACAAATAGAGAGAGAATACAGGCAATAATAGAAGGTAAGAGACCAGACAAAATTCCATGGATACCGAGACTTCAGATTTGGTATAATGCCCATAAATCTAACCACACATTGCCACAGAAATATAGGGACTGGAATTTACGTGATATTGAGAAAGATTTAGGCATGGGAACGCCTGCAAGAGATGGTCGTGTTTTTTCTTCACAGACAAAGAATGTTGAGGTGAAATCCCACAGATCAGGGAACGAGATATTTACGGAATATATAACTCCTGTCGGCACGGTTTCAACAAAGCACATAATCGTTGAAAAACTACAACAAGCGGGCATGTCACCATACCAAGTAGAGCATATGATAAAACGTCCAGAAGATTATGATGTAGTAGAATACATGATAGAAAATACTATCCTGACACCGACTTATGACGATTTTATCTTATATGATCAGCAGATAGGAGATGATGGTCTTCCGCTTGTAAATACTGGCGATTGCCCGATGCACCAAATAATGAGAGAATATATCGGCTATGAAAAATCGGTCTATGAGATGATAGATCATCCAAGCAAAATTGAGCATTTGCTTGCTGTTATGACTGATCACGCCAAAGAGATGCAAAAAATAGTAGCGGAATCTCCCGCAAAAATGATCTTGCATGGAGAACATTTTGACTCTATGATGACTCCACCGCCAATATTTGAGGAATTCTTCATGCCCTACTTTCAGGAATTCTCACAATTATTGCATTCAAAGGACAAAATATTAGTTTGCCATGCAGACGCAGATACAAGCCTGCTTCTTGATTTAGTTAAAAAGTCAGGATTTGATATGGCAGAAGTCTTTACAACCGACACAATGGTCAAATGCACATTGAGACAGGCAAAGGAAGCATGGGGCAATGATGTGATAATATGGGACGGTATTCCATCAATTATCCTTTGTGAATCGTTTAGCGAGGAAAAATTTGAGGAATTTATGCAAGACCTATTTAACACAATAACCATTGAGGATAGATTTATATTAGGTGTTGCGGATAATGTCATGCCAGAAACTGTCTTTAATAGGCTTGTCCGTATAAGTGAAATGATGGTTAAAAGTTAAAGGTTGAAGGTTAAAAGTTGAAAGTTGACTGACCACTGATTACTGATCACTATTTTGTGCGGTTTTATGAAAAAACCTGCATTTGTCATGGAATAAAAGGGGAATTTTTGAAATGTCCGAACTTATGTTCTAAGATCAGTTGATCCATTGTCTATATGAGAGGTCTATGATATAATTATAGCGTTTGTGTAAATAAAGTGTTTATATAGGGTTTTGTAAAAAGGGAATTAAGATGAGAAATTGGTGGCAACTTGATATTCAGGAAATAATTTCTTCGCTGGAAACTGATCTTACAAATGGGCTTTCGTCAAGTGAGGCAGAAGATAGGCTTGAAAAATATGGTCCTAACCAATTAAAAGAAAAGAAAAAGCAAACAGCCTTAGATATATTTTTAGATCAATTTCGTGATTTTATTATATGGGTCTTAATCGGTGCTTCAATTGTTTCGGGTTTTATCGGTGAATGGGTAGATGCAATAGCGATAATAGCAATTGTCATCTTAAATTCTATAATGGGATTTATTCAGCAATATCGTGCGGAGAAATCCCTCGCAGTGTTACGGAAATTATCAAGTCCAACATCAAAAGTCATCAGAGATGGTCAGCATATAGTCATTGAGTCGTCACAATTAGTCCCGGGCGATTTAATTGAATTAGAATCAGGCGATAATGTCCCTGCTGACAGTAGGATAGTATGGCTGACAGCCAATTTTAGCACGGAAGAAGCCAGTCTTACAGGTGAATCAACCCCAGTCCACAAAGTAGTTCACGCCTTGAAAGAGGAAAAAATACCACTTATAGATAGAACAAACATGTTATATATGGGAACGTCTGTCTCAAACGGCAAAGCAAGAGCCATCGTAGTAGAAACGGGCATGAACACAGAGCTTGGCAAAATTACTGGGATGATTCAAGAGATAGAGCAGGAGTCAACCCCTTTACAAAAGAAGTTAGAACAATTTGGCAAATGGATAGTTTATGCTTGTTTTGTCCTTGTGACAATGGTCTTTGTCTTAGAATTGGCTCGTGAAAAAGAAGCATTAAGCCTTTTATTCAGCGGAGACATATTAGACTTTGTCCGTAACAAATCGGTAAATGAGTTATTTATAACTGCTGTAAGCCTTGCCGTTGCAGCTATTCCCGAAGGTTTGCCTGCGGTTGTTACCATCGCATTAGCGTTAGGCGTTCAAAGAATGGTGCAACGTAATGCCCTCATAAGGAAACTTCCTTCTGTTGAGACGCTTGGTTGTGTCACAGTTATTTGCTCAGATAAAACTGGAACGCTTACGAAAAACGAAATGACCGTTAAATATGTATTCGCAGGAGGCAAACTCTTTGAAGTCACAGGCATAGGATATGAGCCAAAAGGGGAATTCCTGATTGATAAAAAATCAATAGACCCATCAGAATATCCTGAACTGATAAAAACTCTCAGATCGGGGGTTTTATGCAACGGCGCCCAATTAGTAAACGACAATGGCACTTACAAAGTA
>DTPJ01000371.1 GCA_011334435.1 Candidatus Poribacteria bacterium
AGCATCTCATGAAGATTCTTCGCTGACGCTCAGAATGACATTTGATAAGCCTTTGTCATTCTGAGGGAACGAAGTGACCGAAGAATCTCAAAACCAATCTTCACTTAAATCCCTCCACTCAGGATTTGTTGATTCAATTAAGTCAATATGATAAAAAAGACAATTTATAGCCCTGCTGATGAGAGAATGTCAGGCACCAAATCTTCTTTTCCGATCGCCATAATGTGGACGCCATCACAAATTTTATCGTCTTTAATCTCCTTGATCATGCGTCCTGCTATTTCAATGCCCTTCTGTAAAGCCAATCCCTTTCCTTTTGGGACAGCGGATAACTCGTCAATCAACTCTTGAGGGACGAAGACTCCAGGGACATTTGCGTTCATGTATTTTGCCATACCAGCAGAAGTCAAAAGCACAATTCCCGCCAATATTTTGACGTTGAATTGGCGAGCAAACTTCATAAACTCCCTAAATTTTACCAGATCATATATAGCTTGTGTTTGGAAAAACTCGGCGCCTGCCTCAATTTTTTTCTCAAATTTTATCAATTGAGGTTCAATTGGGTCTGCTTCTGGCGTAACAGTTGCCCCAACGCAGAATTCAACAGCACCGTCAAGATCATTTCCGCCCATGTCTTTGCCTGTCTCTAATTGACGAACCATCTTTATAATCTGAACAGAGTCCAAATCAAAGACAGCCTTTGCTTGCTTATGGTCACCAACTCTTATAGAGTCCCCAGTAAGACAGACGACGTTTTGAACGCCTCTTGTATATGCTGCGAGCAAATCGGATTGAAGAGCTAATCTATTTCTATCTCTGCCGGTCATTTGAAGGACAGGTTCACCGCCCCTTTCCTTGATCAGGAATGTTGTAGCAAGAGAAGGATAACGCATAACAGAACTCTGATTATCAGTTGCATTAAGGGCATCTACTTTGTCTTTAAGTAGATCAATATGATGAAGCATAGTCTCTATATTCGTCCCTTTTGGGGGACCAACTTCAGCAGTTATGACAAATTTGCCAGATTTCAGGACTTCTTTCAGAGGGGTAGCCATTACTTATTAACTCCTTCCGTTTCAATCAAAATTTTTCCGGGTCTTGCGACTTTCTGATAGTTTCTAGGTGAGCGATATTTCCTCATCTCATCTATCTTTCCAAGTTTTTCCAAACGTTTATATATCAAAGTCCAAGCACAGTCTCTTTCGGGGTCTTCTTCACATTTGCCCTTATTTGTTCCTCCGCAGGGACCGTTTAATAGCCCTTTTGCACACATGGTAACAGGACAAATCCCCCCAGTGACCGCCAAGACGCAATCTCCGCATTGTTGACATATCTCTGCGAATATTCCTGATTCGCCTCCACCTTTTCCGACAAAGAGTGTATTCAATGCTGGATATACTGGTCTTTCGTCTTCAAAAGAAGCTACTGTCTGTGTTCCGAACGCACAAGCCATTACAAGTATGGCATCCGCATTTTTTATCCTTTCGGAATCTTCGCGCATCGCATCAGCAGTCAAATCATCGCAAGCTGTTGGCATAACTATCCAGCCAACAACATTCTTCCCAAGCGATTCTAACTTTTCTTTCATACTCAGAACCTCTGCTTTGCCCCCAGTATGACACATAGTAGCACATGTTCCACAACCTATTATGTATATATTCTTATCTTTTTCTATACACTCTAATATTTCCTCAAAAGGTTTTTGTTCAGTTATAGTTTTCATAAATTACACTCCGTTAGTTTACGAGTTTTTCTATATCCTCTATTTTATCGGTTATTTTAAGGGCTTCCATGATTACTTCAAGTTTTTCAATTGATTCAATTTTAAGAATCTTTTCTAATAAAGCTAATCCTTCAGTTCCAAATTTTACTTCTAAAATCAAAGATATAGCTTCTCTTAGCCCTTCTATTTTGCCTTGTTGTAACCCTTGTTGTAATCCTTGTTGTAACCCTTGTTGTAATCCTTGTTGTAACCCTTGTTGTAATCCCTTCTGTAATGCTTTTTTTTCATTTTCTTCTATTAAATCTCTTGATATTTTTTTGCCAATTTCTATACCTTCTTCTATTAAAGCCTGAGCCATTGTCTTCCCCATATTTTTAACCTCCTCTCGCCGTATCTTATCTTCAATTTTTGATTGAACTACACTAAAAAGCTTCTTATGTTCATCTCTGTTGCGACGGTGAGTTATAAATGCTATGAGAAAAAACATAAGTTTTTCCCAATTTGACCTTTTATCTAACGTTGTTTTTTCCAAATTCTCAATAGCAAGTCGCAATTCTTCTACAAATTCCGTTTCGCTTATATTTTCTTTTTGGATAACATATAATATCCATCCAAAAGGGTCATTCACAGATGCAACCCGCTCCAATGAAACATCTTTAAGATTTAGAAATAAAATCTCATGATTAGGAATAAAACGCTCCAAAATTGACGGCAGATCAACTAATTGTTTCATATTTAAGGGCTTATTCCAATTTCGGTTCCCTGTATAAAAAACTACTGGCAATACAGGACGAAATCGCCAATCACGTATCGGAACATTATCATCTTGCCACTCTCTACGTTGTCTGTCCCAGATCTGCGTTATGTAGGATAATATGCGAAACGGCATTGTCGGATCGATCGTGGACTGATGCTCTATCAAGATATATATAATAACTTCTCTGTCAGATTTTCCGGTGAAATCCAAAAATGGAGCGAGAAATAAGAGATCAGTTTCAAGTTTTTTAAAGTTATCAAGAATAAAGGTTTGATCAATTCTTTTAAGATTTCTATAATCTATTCGGTTTGCTATCTCTATATCAGTTATTAACAACAACCCCCGAACATTATCAGGAGTTTCCAATAACCATTTAATTGAACGATCTGGGAACTCTCGTATTAGTGATAGCAATTCATCTTTTTGAATGTCTTCAAGCATTATCGTATTCTCATTTCATATTCACTTAGATAATATTTTAATGTATCCATCAGAGAATTTGGCGCTGCTTGTCCAAGACCACAAAGCGACGACAACATCATAGTTTCTGATAAATCTTCAAGGGCTTTAATATCTCTTGGTTTAGCTCTATGTTCTGCAAAGCGAGTTATAATTTCAAGCATTCTTTTTGTCCCTTCTCTGCATGGGAAACATTTTCCGCATGATTCCTCTTCAAAGAATTCAGCATTCATACGCACAATTTCAATGACATCTCTGGTTGAATTAAACACCATAACTCCGCCAGCACCAAGAACTGTTTCAAAAGATAATGGAGTATCTATATTCTCATAAGGGACAATTCTGCCCGATGCCCCACCGATCTGCACCATTTTTACGTCTTTGGCTTGTGCAAGTCCTTCTACTAACTCTCTTAATGGACTTCCCATAACGAGTTCATAAACCCCAACCTTTTCTACATCTCCACATATAGAGAAAACCTTAGTGCCTTTGCTTCTATCAGTTCCCATATTACTGAACCAATCGGCACTTTCAGTCATAATGCGTGGAATATTCATCAAAGTCTCAACATTATCTATGACTGTTGGCTTTTTCCAAAGTCCCTCAGTTGGAGGAAATGGAGGACGATAACGGACTTCGCCTCGCTTGCCTTCTATTGATTCTATTAATGCAGATTCCTCACCGCAGATATAAGCACCCGCACCCTCAAATATTTCTATTTCAACATCTGCTTTTTTCAGATATTCACTTGACTGATCTATAGCATTTTGCAGAACACCGATAAGAAAATTATATTCTGCCCTCAAATATATATATGCCTTCTTTGCTCCCACAGCATAACAGGCTATTGTAACTCCTTCAATCAAAGAGAATGGATCATTTTCAATCATATATCGGTCTTTGAATGTCCCAACTTCACCTTCGTCAGCATTGCAGATGACATACTTTTCATCGCTTACAGACTTATTAGTCATCTCCCATTTTATCCCTGTTGGGAATCCTGCCCCGCCTCTACCACGAAGACCTGATCTCTTGATCTCCTCTATGACATCTGTTGGCGTCATTTTAATTGCATTTTCTAACGCTTTAAAGCCATCGTTTTCTATATAGCTTTCCAAACTTATGGGATTAACTATTCCGCAGTTTTTAAGAACTACTCGTTTTTCTGGCATGAGATTATCTCCAAATTAAAACTGTAAATTATTTATACTCGTCTAATATCTGAGCAATTTTCCCAGGTGTCAGATTACCATATCTTTTCTTATTTATCATCATCGCTGGAGCAATGTCACAAGCCCCAATGCAGTTAGTCAGATGAAAAGAGAATTTTTTATCAGCAGTTATCTCTCCCGGTTTAATGCCAAGCTCTTTTTCAATAGCTTTAATCACAACATCGCAACTTTTCATAAAACATGGAATACTTTTGCATATTCTTATTACATTTTTGCCGATCGGTTCTGTTGAGAGAAAAGAATAGAAAGACGCTATTTCATAAACATCGCTGAAAGAAACTCCAACCGACTTGGCAATGTCCATCATAACATCTTTTGATAGATCAATGCGGTTATCCTGAACCTCTTTGAGTATGGAGATCAGATTTCCGTTTTTATGATGAGCTAAAATTTCTCGGACAACATTGTTCACCATTTATCTCCTTAACCTTTTATGTAAAGTGGCTTTCGGTTTCTTTTAGTTGGTAATATTTCGCCTTTTTTTGATAACGCCCCAACTGGGCATGCGTCAAGGCACACTTCGCAGATTATCTCGTTTATCTCTTGATCTGGACTTGATACGATATTAGACTCAAAACCTCTACTGCCAATGCCAAAATAACTGACCTTTCCTTTTTCTCGCGAAGCTTTTATGCAACGTCTGCAAAGGATACATTTAGATAAGTCTCTGACAAGATATGGGTTTTCGTCATCTATTGGGTAGAAATGCCTTTGTCCGCTATATCTTGTTAATCCTACATCTAAATCAGCTGCAATCTTTCGCAATTCACAGAGATTAGCTTTGTCACACATTAGACAGTTATCTGAATGGTTAGCTAAAAGAAGTTCTATAATAACTCGTCTGGCTTTCAATACCTTCGGAGAATGAGTTTGTATATCCATATCTGGTTGGATCGGAGTATGGCAAGAAGCGACGAGAGTCCTTGAATTTTTTACTTCAACAACACACATCCTGCACGAACCTGTTGGTGATAACCCTTCCATATAACAAAGCGTTGGAATGTCTATACCATTTTCTTTCGCAAGCTGAAGTATAGTCATTCCTTTTGTCCCACTAACAGGTGAACCATTTAATATCACATTTATTTTATCCATACGTATATCCTTTTAGAGAAATAATAACGGGTTTAGCCACAGAAATTCACTGAATAACGCAAAACATCACTGCTTTTTCAGTATTTTTTGTGAAATTCTATGTGATTTAGTGGCTAATTGATGCGAAAAATTTCTTTATCAATCTGTCTTCTCCTCAATCACATTTTAGCTTACTTGTCACTTTGACCTCAGCGCCGCAATTAGGGCAATGCTTAGCAGTTCTTGGGATAGCACAACCGCATTCGCTACAAATATGTAGCCTAGTATCCTTGCCCCCACAGAAAGGAGAAGACTTTGGGTCAGGAATATCACAATATGGGCATTTGCATCGTTTTTTTGTTGTTTCATTTTTAGGCATGAGATTCGACCTCCTCGTCTTCATGTTCATGTTCTTCAATATCTTCAACCTGTTCGCCTCGTTTTCTTCTATAATCTATTATTGCCTTATGCAATGCATCGGCTCCTAAATTTGAACAGTGCATCTTATTTTTAGGAAGTCCATCAAGCTCTTTGGCAACCATTCTATTAGTTATTTTCATCGCCTCATCAAGCGTCTTCCCCTTAGCAAGTTCACTTACCATGCTTGACACTGCAATTGCTGCACCGCAACCAAATGTTTTAAATTTAACGTCGGCGATACGGTCATTTTCAACTTTAATTTGAAACTCCATAATATCTCCACATGTAGGATTTCCAACACGTCCTATGCCATCTGGATTCTCAAGTTCTCCTACATTGCGAGGATTCATAAAATGGTCCATCACTTTTTCACTATAAGCACCCATATATACAACACCTCCGATATAATAAAGCCCAAAGAGATAGCCTCCAAAGTTATCTCTTTTAGGATAATGTCAATGTTCAATTACAAGTTTCATTTTTTCTACAAATTCTTCAATTGAATTGCATTTAACCGCAATATTATGCAATATTCTCAGAGTTTCTGAATCTGTAACTTCATTTATAGAATTTATCAAGGTCTTTGGAATGATCTCAAATTTTATCTCCAATGTATCAACAAGTAGCTTCTGCATGCCTTGTTGAATACCTTCTTTCATACCTTCTTTCATACCTTCTTCTTTAATGAATTCATAAACAGGAGATTTTATCATTATATCTCGCCTCCTTTCGGCAAGCCAAACTCCCAAATTTCTATCTCTCAGACCAGCAAATATTGCCATCGCAGTCAACAAGTCAGCTTTATGTCTTATTTCAATATCAACGCTTTCATATATTATTTTTTCCGCTTGCTCAATAATTTTATCTCCGCCATCCATTAACGGCAAAAATGGGAGGAGATATATATTGTTCAAATAATCTTCCGCTTTCTTCTCCCAAAAGCGAACTATTTCATATCTAAATTTGATTCTATCATCTTCATAAACGCCAGTTGCAGACTGAGAGGGCGTTAACAATAGAACTAAAGGTATTACTCTCAGATGGTATCTCAACATAAATCTGACTGTATAGTCAATCAACCTTAAAACAAAATCATTATTAAATTCTGTTTGTATCTCAATTAGAACTATTATTTCTTTTCCATCTTTGAGCGTAACTCTTAAAGGAAAATCACTTCTTCTGATGCTTACTGTCTCTTCGGGCAGGTCATCAAGATAATGGATATATTTATCATCTAATCCAAGAAATTCTCTTATTATGTGTTCTTTGCTTATATCTAATATGGCTTTTGCTGCTATATCGTATTTCATTATATTGTTTTATCTTCCAATTGCCATTTGGTAGCTTCAACAGTATTTTGTAATAAAATAGATACTGTTAAGGGTCCAACACCGCCGGGAACAGGTGTAATATAACTAGCTTTTTCTTTTGCAATCTCAAATTCAACGTCCCCAACAGTTTTGCCATTAATGACGTTGAATCCTACATCAACGACTATTGCACCTTCTTTAATCCAATCACCCTTTATTAACTCAGGACTTCCCGCAGCTACAACCAATACATCAGCATTTGAGACATGATAGGGTAGCGTGCCAGCTTTAGCTGTTCCTGTATGACATACAGTAACGGTTGATGAAAATTTTCTTTGAAGCATAAGCAATGCAACAGGTTTTCCAACTATGGCACTGCGACCGACAACAGTCAGATTTTTTCCAAAAATATCAGCACCAACGGACTCTATTAATTTTACCGCACTTAAAGCAGTGCATGGACAGAGTTTTGGTCGTTCATATACTATTAATCCCATATTTGCAGGAGTTATTCCCTCAACATCTTTTTTCATTGCGATCGCACTTTGAATTTTATGTTCATCAATGCCTTTTGGTAATGGTAATTGGATTATTATACCATTGACCTGTGGATCATCATTCAACTGCGAGATAAATTTAAGTAAGTCTTCCTCATTAGTATCCTCTGGCAACTCGTGAAGTTCATATTTGATACCGATTGCATCTGCGCTTTTTTTCTGACGCCCTGAATATGATTTTGAAGCAAGATCGCTTCCGACCAATACAGATACAAGCGATGGAACAATATCATATTTTTCTTTGATTTCAAATAGATCTTTTTTTATCTGCTCATTTATTTTGTCTGCGATCGGTTTTCCCATTAAGAGTGTCGCTGACATAAAAATTCTCCTTATATTAGTTAGAAAATTTATAGTTTAGCCCCAATAACTTCTTTGACTTTATCGTATATTTTTGACTTAATCTCTGATGATTCAGTTATTATAGCTTTGAGTTTTTCCCTAGTATCATTACAAAATTGCTCATCTTTAATATATGAAAGATTAATTTCTACGTTAAGCACTGCTGATCTTAGTGCTGATTCTGCAAGTAAGACGGCAACTCCAACATCGCTAATAAGGTTTTGGTTGCCTTTATCTACCAAAGGTTCATTCAACTTTATTACTTTATAGCAACAAAAAGCAGTCTCTAATGGTGCCTGCATGGCTATTCTAAGGGCTTTTTGAATAGCTTGAGTCCTAACTTCTTTCTCCTCTGGTGTATTTCTTGGCATACTATATGCTTTGGATACTTCACCATAAGCTTGCGTATCCTCAACCATAAGATTAAGTAATTCTGTTCGTAGTTGCTCTGCATTTGATAATATATCTGATATTTCCGCTTCAACATCTTTGTATTTTTCTTTGCCAACCGTAAAATTGCATACCATACTTGTCAATGCAGCGCCTAATGCTCCTACCAAAGACGCAACACT
>DTPJ01000451.1 GCA_011334435.1 Candidatus Poribacteria bacterium
ATTTCGTTTGACCTCTTCCCAAGATTCTTTTGGAAAGATCAAAGTAACTCGTATCTTATCAGTCATACATACCTCCAATAAATACTAAATACACACAATTTTAACGCTTCCATCAAGTTTTGCCAAATAGTCTCAATTATCAGGATTCAATTTTATTTTTTATAAGACCAATATAAGCATAAAAATAGATGCAGATGCAAGTTATTAATCAGCCATTAAATAATTTATCTTACACTGCGTATTTCTCCCCAAGTCGTGGAAAGCTTCCCTTTCACATCAACAGGAAGTGCTAATGGTTTTAAGCCATCGTTATATATCTTTTTAATGTCCTCATCTGAAAGACCAACTTTGAAAAGGCTTACCTCATCTATGATTCCTTGAACTGGTCCGCTACCTCCGGGAGGCTGAGCGCCGATCATAAACGGAGCTTCGCATGTTAATGGTTTACTATTCAAGGCAGTTTGTCCGCTTGGTTCACCGTCAACGAATAATTTAAGGTTTTTCTTATCATAAGTCGCTGCGACATGATGCCATTTGCCATCTACAACCACAGCGATACTTTGAATTTGCCTGTCAGCTGGTTCAGTAATACCAACGTTGACTTTGTCAGGTAAAAGCCACATTGAATAATTTCTATTGGGCCATGCCTCTTTTCCCATAACCATTTGATATGGATTAACGACAGAGGGAACTTTTAGCCATGCTGTCATTGAAAATGTCTCTAAATTTAGGCTTTCTTTATGTGCAACTTTTACGTTTCCACCAGAAAACTCTAACGCTTTGCCTTCTTTACCATCAACCCACTTAACATTGCCCGTTATTTCGCCATCATTTCCTGAACCTGTGACATCTTTTACTGTTTTACCGCTCCCTTCATCCATTTTCCAAATTCCAAGAGCGTCTTTTATATTTATTGCAGAAAGGGTTGGTAAGGATAAAACGAATAACAAGGCAAGTGATAATATAATGATTATAGTTCTTTTCATGTTGCGCTCCCCTTTAAAGAATAGTCACAGAAAAAAATTAGGAAAGGAGGAGATTAAACTCCTCCCAATTTGTATTTCTTAATTTTTATTACTTTCCGATAAACAATGGAGCTAAGACCAATGTAATTGTAGAAAGTAGTTTTATTAAAACGTGCAAGGAAGGACCAGCAGTATCTTTGCAGGGATCGCCGACAGTATCGCCAACGACTGCTGCTTTGTGAGTATCTGATCCCTTTCCGCCGAATTGTCCTGTTTCAATGAACTTCTTGGCATTATCCCAAGCACCACCGCCGTTGTTAAGGAATGTAGCAGCGAGAATACCAACCGCTGTTCCGATCATAAGCAGAGATGCGACAGTTTCGGGACCTTTTCCAATAAATCTGAATATGATACCGACAACAACAGGCATAAGCACCGCGAGTAAACCGGGTAAAACCATCTGCTTCAATGCACCTTTTGTCACTATATCCACAGTGCGCCCGTAATCGGGTTTTTCAGTTCCTTGAAGTATTCCGGGCTTTTCTCTGAATTGGTCTCTAACGTCGGTTATAACATATTGAGCAGCCCTTCCTACCGCCCTAATAGCAAAAGATGAGAATAAATAAACCAACATTCCACCAAGTAAAGCACCGATAAATACCTCTGGAATAGATATATCTACTCCTAATAACTGAGCTCCATAGTTTCTAACTTCATCAATGTAAGCGTTGAACAATAAGAATGCGGCAAGTGCAGCAGAACCGATTGCATAACCTTTTGTCAAGGCTTTTGTAGTATTTCCAACAGCATCTAACCTATCGGATTTTTCTCTGACTTCCTCAGGTTGCTGGCTCATTTCAATAATTCCACCAGCGTTGTCAACTATTGGACCAAATGTATCCATTGCAAGGATATATGCTGCTGTCGCAAGCATTCCCATCGTTGCTACTGCTGTTCCAAAAAATCCCGCAGCATGTTTTATTTTTTCTGCATCTTCAGGTGTTAATCCGGGTATATCTCCCATACCAGACGATTTCCCCAAGTAGAACGCTGCAAGGATGGCGATTGATATTGTAATTACAGGCAAAGCTGGTGTCTCAAAAGCCACAGATAATCCTGCAATTATATTTGTAGCAGGACCTGTTTTGCTTGCCTCTGCGATAGAAAGCGTTGGACGATATTTATATTCTGTATAATATTCAGTGATATAGACAAACGCAACGGAAGTTAAAACTCCGATTATTCCACAAAGGAAGAAATGCCACCAAGCACCTGGCGCGTCAGGCGGATTAAGGAGCCACCAGCTAGCAAAACCAAAAGCTATCATTGCTAAAATTACTGCTATATAATAGCCTCTGTTAAGTGACTTCATTGGGTCTTCACTGCCTTTGACTTTAACCGAGACTATACCGATTATAGATGCGATAATTCCAAAGGCACGTGCGATCAGCGGGAACATCATAACACCGATGACCCACGCGGGATTAACATTTGGCACTAATATAGCCATTGACGCGCCTAATATCATCGCACCGATATTCTCTGCAGCGGTTGATTCAAAAAGGTCAGCACCACGACCTGCACAGTCCCCGACATTGTCTCCGACGAGATCAGCGATAACTGCGGGGTTTCTCGGATCGTCCTCTGGAATACCAGCTTCCACCTTTCCGACAAGGTCAGCACCGACATCAGCTGCTTTGGTATAAATACCACCGCCAAGCTGGGCAAACAAGGCGACAAATGATGCTCCAAATCCATAACCTACAATAAGAAATGGGATTTTTGTCGCTTCAACGCTTGTGGTATATTTCACCAAAGCAAAAAGTCCGCCGACACCGAGAAGGCTCATCGCCACAACCATCAAACCAGAAACTGCACCACCTCTAATGGCTACTTGAAGTCCGTCATTAACTCCTTTCATTGATCCTGCGGCAGACCTTATATTGCTTCGGATACTAACCCACATTCCAATATATCCAGCGATCAATGAGCATATAGCACCTAATACAAAAGATAACGTGATCCAAAAAGCTAATCCAACTGACGAACTAACCGGATCAAAATCTCTGTGCTGCCTTATAAATCCATAACCTATAAACAAGACAACAGCAAAGATAATTGCAAGTATTATGATCGTCCTAAATTGTCGTCTTAAAAAGGCTTCTGCACCTTCTTTTATAGCATTGGATATTGCCTGCATAGCCTCGCTACCTACATCTCTTCTCAATACCCATTTCGCTAATATATAGGCGACAAGAAGACCAATAATACTTATGCCTAAGACTATTATGAGTAAACTTCCTTCTCCCATAAGCCCCTCCAAGTTTTGTGAATATTAGCCGAAGATACATTAAAGGTAACTAAGATTAATCCTAAATTGTTTCATTCCAATTTAGGTTGTCAATTATAGTGAAGCCAATCCCTCCCTTCATAACAATATTTAACATCTATTCTTGTATTGATTTATATTGATTTATAATTTTTCAGGAAAGGTCTTTATAAGTTTAACAAACTTGGATATTTTTGTAAATACCTTTTTGATAGATAATTTCAATAAATCTGCATTATTTTACTGAGCGATCAACTCCTGTGTTTCATTATTATTTGTCCTGCTTGTGTTCTTACTTCTTCTAGGTAATGATGATTACGGGTATATTCAGTGAAGTTCGGCACTACTGTTTTATTGATCCTATCAAAGAGATGGTTTGCCTGTTCATCTCCATCAGAGGCGATCTGTTTAAGCATATAGAGATACTCATAATCTTCCATAGCCTTTCGGATAATTTCCCATCTGATAGAGTCAACAGGGTCATCGGATTTACTGGGCATTAGCGGAGGATATATAACATAACTATCGCCTGCTTGTAATGATCCCCCTGTTGTGTTATCGTAGGGGTTATAGGTATGCTCAATATAAAATGGCGGATGCCAATCCCAATGGTTAAGTCCCCAATGTAAAAATCCTGGGATGCCATATTTGAATGCTAACCATGTGAATATACGGACTCTTATAAGTGGATAATCTATGAACCTATTTGGATAAGGTCCCCCAGGTCCACAGCAATAGTAAAACCATATCTTTTCCTGTGGTATTCCGCTTTTTTCTACGAAACTCTCATATAAATTTTCTAATGGGACAGGATGATCAACATAAGATGCATATTCACCCGATCCCATAGCATCCATAAGCGGTATTTCAGGCAAAAGGCTTTTTACAAATTTAGCGAGGTTAGTGTATGGCTCAAATTGATCGCCGTGAGGTTCATCGGAAAGATGAAGATAAAATCGCCCAAGCCATTTTTTATTATCAAGATGTTTTTTCAGTGAAATGAGAAATTGCTGTAAAAAGTTACGATAGTTATTATCCATCGTAGATTCAAATCTGCGATATTCTGCGTTCTCCTGACCTTGTTTCCTGATCATTATGCCCGCGGGATGTCTTGATCCACCTGCAAGATGCGACCCCTCTATGATCTCGAAATTATGACTGAAAAATAGATCAATCCATCTGTCAAGGTTATGGAAATCAAACGAATATCTGTCAGGTTCAGTTTCAAGTATATCAACTAATTGTCCTTGAATTCTGCCATCTATAAGATTTGGAATATTCTTGATGCAAAATAATGGGGTTAGGACAACATTTTGACGATGATCAGCTAAATTTTTTGCATATCTATCAATGACTTGCCAAAATTTTTCTGTTAAAGGCTCAAGCTTATGGAATTTCATAATTGGACCAACTAAAAACCAGTTTGTCATTAAAAAATGCGATCTTTTTGGAAGGGCAAAAGATAGCACCTGCACTTCTACTTTTACTTTATCTTCGCCTGCTCTGCATGATATTTTTATAAAGCCTTTGTAATTTCCTGCGGGAATAGATTCGTCAATATGTATGCGTCCCCAAAGGCTTATAACGTTAGGAAATTGAACACGATCTACTCCTCGCCATAACGAAGGAAATAGTGGATCAGGGTAGAATCCGGGAGCGGTTCCTTCAAGATCATTCGGATCGTTCCATGCGGAATGCCAATGGACAGGGATATAACCAGCATATAAAATTTCAATTTTATCTTTTGATATGGTTTCGCCTGATTCCGAAACAAGATCAGAGATTTCAACTCTCAAGTCGTTTAAATCATGAGACTGAGCAGATATGCCGATCTGAAAACACGCTACTTCGTTTTTCGCGGATCGCACAAAGGCTTCTTTTTCCGCATGTTCTGGAATGCTTGTATTTGGAAATATACGAGTCATACACTCTTGAGTCCATATTCTAAGCATTTTTATACCTCACTTTCAAAAATCAGGTTTTATAAATTTTTGATAGATTTCTCCAATTCTTTAATACATTTTACTCTTTATTCAGTATTAAAAACAAGGCAAAAGATCTGAGCTTAGGACATTTTCTAAAATAAGCAAGATTGAATGTTAAAAGTTAAAGGTTAAAAGTTAAAGGTTAAAAGTTATATGTCGCTCCTGACGGAGTTAAAAGATTTTTTATTTATGTGTTTTCTATAAATATATCACCCCTTCTGGGTTAAAAATCCTTAACTTAATAGCTATGCCCTTACTTATGTCTGAACCTCAGAAACGTATGTTGATATTATTATCTTATTGTGGTAGAATTGTTAATGAAGGATCTTATTTGTCATTCAATCTATGAAAAGGAGGAAAAAATGCTATATAAGTTATTGATTATATTTGGAATTGCAATTATAGCCATCTTTTCCACATTTTCAAGCTCAACACAAGCTCAGCAAGTTGTCAAAGACGGTTTAGTGAGCTATTGGACATTCAACAAAGCTGATATAAACGGTGACGTTGCAAAAGATGTTTTTGGCAAAAACAACGGGACAATAAAGGGCTGTAAACAAGTCGCAGGAAAATATGGAGAGGCATTAGAATTTGATGGTGTGTCAAACTATGTTGAAGTGCCTAACGATAAAAGCCTTGAACTATGGGAAAAACATACTCTTGAAGCATGGATTTTCCAAAAAGAATCGCGAAGCAGTAGAATTATAGACAAGATAACAGCGGGAACAGCAGATGGTCCACATCTTGATACACATCCGGGAACAAAACTAAGATCATGTGCAGGAAATTGCATATCAACAACAAAAGATTATTCTTTAAATGAATGGCATCATGCAGTTGTAACCTTTGATAAAGGAAAAGTCGTCCTTTATATTGATGGTTCAGCAGAGGGAGAAGGCGATGTCGGTTCTCCATTGAAGGGAAATCAGCTAAGCTTAAAGATCGGTGCTGATAGCAATGGACAAAATCTATTTAAAGGCATTATAGATGAAGTAAGAGTTTATAACCGAGCCTTAAAAGCCGACGAAGTAAAAATTAACATGAAAGCTTCTAGCTTATCAATAGATAGATTAGGCAAACTTCCAGATACTTGGGGCAATCTCAAAACTATCTACTAACTACCATTCTATTGGTCAATAAACGGATTTGCGTTTTCTTAATTGATTTTTTGCGCAGGGGGGTGAAAAAATATGAAATGCAGTGAAATTATGACTAAAAATCCGAAAATGTGCACTCCTGACGATAACGTATCAATTGCAATTGGACTTATGTGGGACTATGATTGTGGTTCTATCCCAGTTGTAAAGGATATGGATAGTAAAGAACTTGTCGGCATTGTCACGGATAGAGATATTGCGATGCACGTTGTAAAACATGCGTTTGCTCATCCATGTGAGGTCAGCGTCGGCGATTGTATGTCAAAAAACGTTATATCTTGTTTTCCAGAAGACCCTATTGAGTCAGCAATGAAGGCGATGGAATTAAATCAGATACATCGTATTCCAATTATTGATCAGAATAATAGTTGTATAGGACTTGTATCAATGTCTGACCTTGTGAAATACTTAGAGGGAATGAATGATCAGATTATCGCTATGATGAAGGGTATCTATGGTCGTCAAGCCAGCGACCAATCCAAGATGAAAGAAGAAGAGAAAAAAGAAGATACTGAACCTATTGAATCAGACGAAAAAACAGAAAGCGATAAACCTTCTGGATAAACGACAGTTATGTTATATAGTTATGAATACGACAAATCCGTTTTGACCAATAGAATAAAAATCTTAAAAACCTGTAATCTTGAAATGCTATCGGAAACTCATATTTGTCAAATCTTTTGACAATCAAAAAATAGCTATTGGATCACACAGAAAAAAAACTGTCATATTCAGTGTCAATTCAATGTGCTTCTGTGATTAAATTAATTTTAAACCATAAGGAGTTTATCATGGCTGATAAAAAGTATAAAGTCGGGCTAATTGGCTGTGGCGGAATGGGCAACTCACATGCAGGAGTTTTTAAGAATAACCCAAGAACTGAACTTGTCGCAGTTGCAGACATTAACGAGGAATTAGCTAAAAAGCTCGCAGAAAAATTTGCAGTCCCTAGATATTATACTGACAGAAAAGAGATGTTCAGAAACGAGGAATTAGACATCCTCGCAGTGACTACATGGCAAAATGTTCGGGCGGAGATAGTCATTGATGCTGCTGAAAATACCAATGTAGTTGGCATATTCGGCGAAAAGCCCATGTGTGCATCTTTGGGAGAAGCACAAGATATGCTTTCTGCCTGCGATAAAAAAGGGATAAAGCTTGTTATCGGACATCAAAGAAGGTTCAGTGCAGTTAATACCGAGGCACGTAAGCTTATACAGGAAGGGGCAATTGGCACTCCACAAGTGATGATAAGGCGTGATGGACAAGGTCTGTTAAATAGAGGCACTCATGAGATAGACGAGATGATGTATATACTTGGCGATCCAAAGGCTTTATGGGTCATCGGTCAGGTGTCAAGAGAAACGGATAAATGGGAACGTAGAGTCCGATGCGAAGATCTATGTATGGGGTTGATCTGTTTTGAAGGCGGGATCAGAGGTGTGTATGAAAGCGATCTGCCAGGACCAGGTTTAAGAGGCGACGTCGTCTATGGCTCTGATGGAACGCTTAAACGTGGTGAAAAAGGAACGCTTCTGCTTCTAAATAATAAAGCTACTGATTGGCAAGTTATCACACCAAGAGCACCTGAAACTAATCAGCATGAGGAATTCCTTGATTGGCTTGATGGCAAAGTTGATTCACATCGCGGCGATGGACACATAGCGATCAAAACTATGGAAATTATGATGGCTATCTACGAATCACTGAGAATAAGAAATGTAGTTATATTGCCACTTCAAACAAGGGAAAATCCCCTTGATCTAATGGTTGAAGATGGAATATTACCAGTGAAAAAACCCGGTCGCTATGATATTCGGGCGCCATTTCCAGAACAAGTTAAAAATGAATAATAGACCCTTAATCGGTATAACCACTGGCGATCCTAGTGGTATAGGCGCGGAAGTTACCGTGAAAGCTCTTTCGGACAAAGATATATATGAGATATGCAGACCCCTTGTCATATCAGATTATAGGCTTATGGAAGACGCTTTAAG
>DTPJ01000350.1 GCA_011334435.1 Candidatus Poribacteria bacterium
AGGTGAATCAGGAAGCATACTTCATACGGCAGATGGCGAAAAATGGAGCGTCCAAAAAGGCAATGACTGGCTTGGATTGCACGACGTCCAATTCCTTAACAAGAAGATCGGCTGGGCGGTCGGTGATCTCGGCGGAATATTTTTTACAAATGATGGCGGACAACATTGGATTGAACAACAAGGGCTTAAATTTCAGTCTTTATTCTCATTATGTTTTGTGTCCGCTGAAGATGGTTGGGCGGTCGGTTGGCCCGGTGTAATATTACATACAAAAGATGGCGGTATGACTTGGGAAAATCAGACAAGCGGAGTTTATGATGAGCTTTATTCAGTCCACTTCATAGATAATCAAAATGGCTGGGTCGCAGGGCAATATGGGACAATACTACGAACAAATGACGGCGGTAAAACTTGGAAACAACAAAATAGCGGAACAGACGTAACTCTGCGGAAAATCTATTTTGTTGACTCGTCAATAGGTATGGCGGTTGGAGATAAAGGGACATTATTAACAACCGAAGATGGCGGTAATACTTGGAAAAAGCAAAATAGCGGGACAACTGAACGCATCAGAGATATTAGCGTAGGTGAAAATAAGCTGATAGCTGTCGGTGATAATGGTGTGGCGATTGAATATAAAATCCCTGTAATCACGAAAAAGCCTCAGAAGAAGTTATTTGTAGAAGAACCAGAGCCGATCCCTTATGAATCAGATGTTAAATGGGACATTGTGAAAACTCCCGTTGATGCTAATCTCAGAGATTTGTCTTTTGTGGATAATAAACAAGGTTGGTGTATCGGCGACAACGGGACAATACTCCAAACAACTGATGGAGGCAATACTTGGGAAGTGCAAACTTGTCCCGGCAATGTCAATTTAGTCGGCGTGCATTTCATATCACCTAAAATAGGTTGGATAATGGCAGAAGACGCAACTTTCTTGGCAACCAGTGATGGCGGTAAAAAATGGGTCATCTTAAACGAAAAAAATAGACCTATGATGATAGTTGAGGAAAATTTCTCATCAAGAAAAATCCCTTATAACCTTAAACATGCCTTTTTCCCGATCTCAAACGAGGGATGGGCTGTTGGACAATATGGAGCAATTTTGCATAACATAGATGGCGGTCCTGTTTGGACTGATCAAGATAGCGGAAGTAATGCACTTCTAAAGCGAGTTCAGTTCATTGACGAAAAAAATGGCTGGATCGTTGGCTCATGGGGAACAATTTTATACACAAGTAATGGCGGTGCAAGTTGGAATCCACAGACAAGCAATAGCGGTTATGATCTTGAAGGACTGCATTTTATCAATGCTAATGAAGGTTGGGTTGTCGGCAAAAATGGGATAATACTTCGGACAAAAAATGGCGGTCTTACTTGGTCATCTCAAAAAAGCGGTGTTATAGATAATCTTTATTCTGTCTATTTCATCAACGAAAAAGAAGGCTGGATCGTCGGAGATAAGGGTTTAGTTTTACACACAATAGATAGCGGAATTAGCTGGAAACGTCAAAACTCTGGCATAGATAAAGACTTGTATAATATAGTTCGCTTTGGTAAAGATTTAATTATAGCGATAGGTGCTGATGGAACAATAGTTAAATTAAAAATTGAAGGGAATGTTTGATAATGTAAAAAACTACTGATTTTAATTATTTTATCACTGTTAATCACTGGACATAGTTTTATAATAATCTCCAAGTATGAGCTTGCCATATTAGCCTACCATCTATTTTTCACTTCTATTTTTTAAGCCAATATGTTATCTTAAAGACAGATAATAACAATCTATTAGAATAAATCTATGAATAACTATGAGTTTAAATGAATAAAAGTATTAAAATTGTCCTTATATCTTTTTTGGCAATAATTATATTAACTTGCTTTTCTGTATGTTTTGCTTGTGCTGATGAATGGTCAGCCCTTGAAAGTGAAAATTTCTTTGTCCGATATATTCACGATATAAAGTCAGCAGAGGAAATACAGAAGATCGCTGAGGACTTTTTGCCAAAAGTAACTGCCAATATTGGATGTCCAATAGATAGAAAGATTGATATTTGGTTTTGTGAGACAAGAAAAGAGTTCAACAGGGCAGTCAACGCACCAATACAGGATTGGGCGATAGGATGTGCCTATCCATTGCAAGCAAGAATTATTATACTTGATCCAACGCTATCAGAATATAGAAGGCTTGACCTAAAACGTATAGTAGAACACGAGATAACCCATGTAGTCTTTGGTCTATGTATCGGCGAAAATATTGTCAATGTGCCAAAATGGTTTATAGAAGGTATCGCGATGTTTGAGTCAGATGACTGGGGATATGGAAACTATTGGACTATCCTTACAGGAACTATCGGAAATTCAATTATCCCTTTGTCCAATATCTCAGAGAATTTTCCTATCAGAGAATATCAAGTAAGGCTTGCTTATTCACAGAGTTTTAGTATAATATCCTTCGTATCCAAAAGATATGGAGATGATGCGATCAGAGTTTGTATTCGTGAACTTGCAAAAGGCAAAAGCTTTGATGAAGCTCTTGCTATTGCTACTGGTGCAAATATAGATTGGATTGAAAGTATATGGCTAAAAGAGTTAAAAAAACGTTATAAATGGTTTTCCATACTTAGCAGTGGATTTATACTTTGGGGTGGAATTGTATTTATCCTTTGGATCGCCATTTTTAGACAGAAATGGAAAAATCGTAAAATTATGAAACAATGGGAAGAAGAGGAAAAAGAATTTTATTGGTTGGAATTTGATTATAACTCAGAATCAGAAGAAGAGCAGGGGGAATCAGATGAAGAGGAGAAAGGAGATTAATTGAAACCGCTTAAAATTTTGTCTATGTCATTTGTTACAGGATTATCTGGTGCATTAATGCCAGGACCTGTTTTGGCAGTCACAATATCATCAGTTATCCAAGTTGGATTTATCGCAGCTGTTTTGATTATGATAGGTCATAGCATTCTTGAACTTGTTATGGTTTTAGCTCTCGCATTGGGGCTAAAAAATATATTAGGAAATAGATATGTCACAGGATTTATCGGCGTAGTTGGTGGAGCAGTTTTATTGTGGTTTTCCTATGGAATGATAAAAAGTGCCTATATGGGTATTAGCGTTCCAGAGGCAAATGCTGTCACTCAAGCATCCACAATTACTAATTTTGATCTAATATTAAAGGGAATTGTAACAAGTGCATCTAATCCATATTGGGTTATATGGTGGGCAACGATCGGGGCAACCTATATGCTTGTTTCGCTTGAAAAAAGCGTTGTCGGCATATCAAGTTTTTACATAGGTCATATATCATCAGATTTTGTATGGTATATCGCAGTTGCTATTGCGTTAGTGCTTGGTAAAAAAGTATTATCTGATCGTGTCTATATGATATTGATCATCGTTTGTGGGCTGTTTTTAGTATATATGGGCGTTTATTTCTTTTATACAGGCATCAAGAAGTTTGTCAAATATGGAAAAATGGATAAATTAAAGGAGAATAAAAATGTCTAATGCGTTTATAGCGATACTGATGATTACAGAATTAATCGGTGCAACGGATAACACAAACTCCATTCTTGATCTGAGCGCCAAACCATCTCATCCCCATCCATATTTGATGCCCCCTGCCGAAAAACAACGATTACTCAAATCTATCAATGAAAATGAAATGGTCAGAAAGCAATTTGATAAGATTAAAGAGCGTGCAGATCAGGGAAATTTCTATGATTCTGCGTTAGTTTTTGCAATTGAGGGCGGAGAAAAATATGCCAATATCACGAAAAATCATCTGCTTAGGCTTGTTGAATATCGTAGTCCACGTCTTGATGAGGATATTTTAGCAGGCGGACATCGTGAAGGGAATATGGACTTTTATTGGGATACTTTGGATATACGCGCTTATGACTTGATATATCCTGCACTCACAAAAGAAGAAAGACATACCATAGAAACATTTTATCGTAAACTTGGCAATTACTGGAAAGAAAGTCTTAGCAGATGGACGACTACCCCTAATCTCGTTTTTCCAATACATTATCATTCGGCGGTGATTGGATTTTGCATTGATGATAAAGAGTTAATAGAATGGGGACTTCAAGACTCTGGGGGCAAGTTTGGTCCTTCCAAGGGTGGGCTTTTCCCTGTATTAGATTCAATGCTACGAGATGGTGCGATCTGGGATGAGGCGACTATTTATGCAGCAGTAAACGTCCTTCAACCTATGGTGCAACTTGCTATTCTATATAAACTCTATTATGGTAAAGACCTGTTTTCGTATGAATCCCCTAAAGGCGGTAGCATCAAAAAGCTAATTGATGGTTATATCGCGATTACATATCCATTAGAAAGGACAGGTGTTGGACCTGGCTCTTTTCATATCGCAACTTATGGAGATGGAAGCACAGAAAGCCCTTATAGCGCTCATCATAACACTGATTCCATATACCTAATCAATTTGCCTTGGGTTCGGGGCAATGATAGATATGAATTAACGAACACTCTTGAACAGGCTTATTACGTCAGTAGAGACCCAAAATATGCTTGGTTTTTATCACATTCAGTTGAGCGTGAGCCATCATTTCTTTATGGCGAAGATATACCATTTGGATCGGTTGATCCTCCTCCTGCGCCCAGTTCTATATTTCCAGAAGCAGGTATTGCAATGTTACGATCTGATGAATCTCCGAATTATTGGACTAATGGCTCTATCGCTGTTCTGCAAATGATGTCTCGTGGATACGGTCATGATCATCGCGACAAGATGATGATAATAATGCACGCAGGGGGACGGCTTCTTTATCCTGATATGAATTGTATCCAATATGAACCACCTAGCATTAATTGGACTGCCAGTTCAGTTGCACATAATACATTAGTTGTAGATCGTGGAAAGACCGCCAATGCACCGTTTACTTATCGCCATAGCTTTTGTCCAGAGATCAAGTTTTTAGCGACGACAGCGAGCTGTTATCCGGGTGTAATACAGACACGAGTTCTTGCCCTTACATCTGAGTATCTTTTTGACGCATTTTGGGCAGATAGCGATCTACCACATACTTACGACTGGGTGCTACATGCAATCGGAAAGCTGTATTTGGAAAATCCAACGCTTTATAAAGCGAGTTCTGATCTATTACAAGATTATTGGTGGATAGAAAATGAACGTAGTCGCGAAACCGATGAAACTTGGCAAGTCAACTTTGTTCAAAAGAATGGACTTGCTATTCGCGGAATGGGGAGACAGACTGATGAGTGGTTTAACGACAGTTCATCTGTGCAGGTTACTATGATCGGTGAACCAAATACAATCGTCTATGGTGCTGATGGTCCTAGCGGTGGTCCGCCAGTTGATCCTGTGATGAATCCAGAAGGGAATATACCAATATTGCTTGCTCGACGATATTCTCGTCAAACTGTCTTTGCTGTTGTGCATGAACCATATAAGCAAAATCCTCCTAATATTGATTTAGTGCAAAAAATATCCGAATCAAAAGATGCCTACATAGCTAAAATCCAAGCGAAAAACTACACAGATTGGATAGCTGTTTCCTTTGGTGACCAAAATGGCGAACCTATCCATATCCTAATAGATGAACACGATCCAAAATCTGTGTTTGTATTCCGCAATTACGGCTATTTACGAAAAGAAATCAGTTCTGATGGGAAAACATCGCGATTGATTGCCAAGGGAAATTGGATTGGCTTCCGATTACTGGTCTCTGAATTGCCCGATCAAAACGCTTTGATTGTAAATGATGAATATGTCCAATACAAAAAAGATGGAGATTATTTAGTGTTTGGAGATATTTCAGAGACGCCAAAAGCAGAAAAACCGATAATAACCGAAGCTGACTTGCCATTGGAAGTGACTAAAATTGATGAACCGATACGTTTAGCTATTAGCGACTCTCGTATAGTGGGATTGCAATTGAGAAATCACTCCAACGATACGCAGATTCCTATAATTCGCATAAGATTGCCAAAAGGCATAAATGTTGAACCATCTGACAATGCAGTAGTTAATTATTCTGATGAGTCTGAAAACTGGAACAACTGCACATGGGCTTTGCCATCTATTGCACCTAATCAGATTTCTGATGTTAATTTCCGTTTGACGACAGATGACAAGATTAAAAGAGGGCTTCATATTGCGTCAATTCAGATAACTAACAAATCGTTGAAAAGTTGGACAAGTAAAATAGCATTTCCGATAACAATAGGCACGGTATTGACCGAAGATAATTCTTTCCCTACATTTGGGGAATATGTGATCTACGCACCTAAATATATTATGCGTATGAGCAAACGTTATGGCACATCTCGCTTTTTGCGGGACAATAGCAATCGCCCAAGATATGAGGCTAACTTTTGGGATCGTCGTCCTGCATCTGCGACTACTCCTGATGCTTTGCCACGTTTGCGTGTAGAAGATAAAGATATACTTGGTTGGGGGATACCAGCTAACTTCCTTTGGCCCAATACTGCACCTGCGGTAGTTACGGTTGGAACAAATAGAAGCCGAATTACATGGACATTTGAAGATGATGCGATAAGGATTGAACCAATGGCACTTTGGTCAGCAGAAGCTCCTCATGAATTCATCTTTCCCGGCGACAGATTCGGCTGGGTTACTTGGGGTGAAAAGCCGAAATGGATCAGTGTAGTTATATTAGAAGATTCAGGCGATATAAAGGTATTATCCGAACCAAAATCTGACAAACAGAAAATCATCGCATCTGCTTTGATGGTGCCGGGTTATGAGGATGCTATTTGTTTTGCAGTAGATCGTCCACAAATGGCACAATTTAATAATTCAAGTATCAGTATTGCCGTTCTACCGGGCGAACCGATTTGGTTTGGACTATCTAAACCAGATGAATTTGAGAAATGGTGGCGATCAAGAGTATCGCTAAAAAAGGACAACGGCAGATAGAGATTTACATTCTCTAATATAAAAAATAAGGAGTGATAAATGAGATTTGAGATCGCTTTTGAGAGTGACAGCTTTATCAGATTGCCAATCCAATATAATTACGTTATTCAAGGCATGATTTACAGACATTTAGGGCATGAATACAGTGGTCAACTCCATGACGAAGGCTATGCTTATGAGAAAAGAAATTTCAAACTTTTCACTTTTTCTCGCCTTAGCGGTAAATTCCAGCAAAACAGAGAATCCAACGAGATTTTGTTTTTCCAATCAGTAGCTCTTACGATAAGCAGTCCTATTGAAAGATTTATCTACGAATTAGGTTATTCTCTATTAGTCAGCGATGAATTGCATTTAGGAGACAATCTCGTCAAGGTATCAAGTTTTAATGCACTTCCGGAGCCAGAAATAACTTCATCTGAGATTATAGGCATGTTATCGCCGATCACTGTTTATAGCACTTTAAGAACAGAGGACAACAAAGTTAAGACTTATTATTATACGCCCTATGAAGAGGAGTTTTCACGACTAATAGAGAGTAACATTAGAAAGAAATATGCCCTTATATATGAAAAAGAGCCAAATGATGATCAAACTTTGTCTATAAAGCCGATAAAAGTTGGCAAAAATTCGGAAGTGATACTTAAATATAAGGATACAATCGTTAAAGCGTGGCGAGGAATATATCTGTTAGAAGGCGATCCTGGGTTAATAAAAGTTGCTTATGATTCGGGATTAGGAAGCAAGAATTCACAGGGTTTTGGTTGCTTTAGATTTTTACGGAAGGGGGATAATTATGATTGAGGGAATATCTCAAATAGGACAACTGCTATTGGAAGGCGATGATAGCAGTTACATTGATCTTCTAATACAACCTATTTCTCTTGATAAGAAAGAGCAATATTTGGTTGGTATAGATTTTAATACTGTGTCTAAATTAATTGACTTTAAGATATTGAAAGAAATTCCACGAAAAACAGATGATCCAGAAAAAGAAGATACACAGCAAACTGATGATGAAGCATCAAAGATGAGTCTATGGGTTGGAAATGCCTCATCTAATAATCCACAACTTCGGCTAACATCAAATCAGATTGCATACCTTTTATCACAATCAATCCCTTTGCTCAGAGATGAATTACCAGAAGATAGCAAACTTCGTAGTCAACTTGATGAGATTGTAAAGGCATTCTTTTTTGATTTAGGAGAGGTCTTCGGGGATCAGAAAAAATTTAGATATGTTCTTGATATTACTTATCCTGTAATATCATCAGACATCAATTTCAATGAACTAAAAATGACCAAATCTCCGAAGGAGGTAGTTGAAGACATATCTGATATAGTCAAGAAACATATAGAAAAAAGATTGTCTGTTAGCTCAAAACAGATTGCTTTATATACAGTAATGTTAAACGGACAAATACTTGCTCAATCTGATGATTATAAGGCGTTTATCGAAGAAAACCTTCAACCA
>DTPJ01000054.1 GCA_011334435.1 Candidatus Poribacteria bacterium
AACTGATCACTAACTTTAAAAAGCGAGGTGTAATATGCCACGAAAATTAAGTATACTTGCGCCAGATTGGTGGGATTATACAACATTAGACGATGATATATTGAACGATGCTGCAAAACTTACCGTTAGAGATATGGTTAGGCTGTCAAGAGAGGGATTCAAGGTCGTTATTTATGACACACTTGAAGAATTTTATCTTGCAGAGGCGTTAGAATATATCAACGCTTGGAGACAGTCAACACCCGATAATCCTGTCGGCATTTGTGGACCCATCGGTCCAACTGAGCAATTGCCATTAGTTGCAAGGATAGTAAATGAATTAGAGATTAATATAAAAAGTGCTCATTTCTGGGGCATGGACGAATGGTATAAAGACGGCAAAGAGGTCGGTATGGATCATCCGCTTTCGTTTGCTAAGGCGGATATGGAGCTTTGCTTTAACAGAATTAAGCCAAAACTGAGAATGCCGTTAGAAAACATACATTTTCCAAAAGCTGATCCAACGGAATATATTAAAAGCTGGGAAGGTGTAAGATGTGCAGTAATGCAAGGCGGTCAGGGCGAAGTCAAGCATTGGGCTTTCAACGATCCACTTAAACGAGAAGGCAAATATAAGGACAACCCACCGACACCTGAGGAATACCGAAAGCTAAATACACGCGTCGTTGATCTACATCCTGTAACGATAATGCAGAATGCGAGGACAAGTGGAGGCGGAGTTGTAACAGGCGTTCCGACAAAGGCTATATCCGTAGGTCCTGTTCAGACATGGATGGCAGAGAAAGTATCAATATGGCAGGCAGGGACACATGACAATCCTTTTGGTATGAGACTGACTACTCTGATGATCGGTAAAAAGATCGTTGATACTTCCGTGCCAATGTCGTTGCTTGCAGATCATCCTAACGTCCAATTTAACTTCTATCGTCATGGGATCGGAACTTGTGATGTGGAAATGCACTAATTTTATCCAATAGAAAAATTGACAGGAGACAAATAATGGCTAATGGATTGCCTGCTTTGAAAATAACTAACGTTAAAACTATATTGACAGCCCCTGATGGCATTAGACTTGTTGTCGTCAAGGTTGAAACTAACGAACCCGGACTTTACGGTCTTGGATGTGCGACATTCACTCAAAGACCACTTGCAGTCGCTACTGCGGTTGATGAATACCTAAAACCATTCCTTATCGGAAAAGACCCTGACAGGATTGAAGACATTTTTCAATCAAGTTTTGTAAGCTCTTATTGGAGAAATGGACCTGTCTTAAATAACGCGATGAGCGGAGTTGATATGGCACTCTGGGATATAAAAGGCAAGCGAGCGAATATGCCCGTATATCAGCTTTTAGGTGGAAAATGTAGAAATGCAGTTGCGTTATACGCACATGCAGGCGGAAGCACATTTGAGCAAGTTGGCGACAACATTGAGAAGTTTATGGATCAAGGTTACCGCTATGTCCGCGCCCAAGTTGGCATCCCGGGCTATTCAACTTATGGATCAGGAGGCGGAAAACCTACTGGCAGAATTTGGAAGCCGATCGATCCTAATCAAGAGACATTTGAACCGACACCCTATGTCAACACTGTCATTAGGCTTTTTGATTATCTACGTAACAGGTTTGGCGATGATGTTGAACTATTACACGATGTCCATGAACGGATACCGCCAATTCAAGCGATAACACTTGCTAAGGAACTGGAAAAATACCGTCTTTTCTTCCTTGAAGATGTCTTTGCCCCTGAGGATATTGAATATCTACGAATATTGAGACCACAGACAAGCACTCCAATTGCCATCAGCGAGCTTTTCAACAACGCCATTGAATATGTGCCGATGATCAAAGATCGTTTATTTGATTTTATCCGTGTGCATATATCGCAGATCGGCGGGATAAGCCCAGCAAGAAAGCTTGCAGCATTATGCGAATACTTTAACATACGCACAGCTTGGCATGGTCCTGGCGATGTTTCACCTGTCGGTCATGCAGCAAATTTGGCTCTTGATTTGGCATGCTATAATTTCGGAATTCAAGAACAGCATGTCTTCGGACAAAGAACCCGTGAAGTGTTTCCCGGCTGTCCAGAGATCAGAGATGGGTATATGTGGTCAAACGAGCTACCCGGTTTAGGAATTGATATTGATGAGGAATTAGCTAAGAAATTTCCATTCCCAGAGCATCCACTAAACGGTGGCTGGGCACCGATTCGTCGCCTTGATGGAACGGTAATAAGACCATAAAGAGAAGTCAAAAATTTTAGGTATTTAGAAACACACAAACTAATACGGAAAAAATAGTGCTTGATACTGATGTAACAGGAATTCAAAAGAGTTTTTAGTATCAAGCACAACTAAAAATTAAACTTGTATAATATCTAACCCGGTAAAATGCGATAGCCAACTTTTGTGAATAATCCAATAATGATCCATAATCCACCGATCAATGACTCGCCTAATACAATGCCTAAAAAGAAAGGTCGCATTTGGCGATAGAGTCTTAATCCACCGACTTTTAATATAATAAATTTGGCTAACCAGCCTAAGAATATAGAAAACCATATCGTATATGGCGCCCAACTTGTCGTCATCGCATACCCAAGTGGATGAACACGCCACCATAAAAATTGGTAACGCATGAATATCAAAAACGACATAACAGCTATGCCTGTGATAATGAAGGATAATTCCAACCAATTTGTATCGCGAGGATAATTCAAAAACCAAGCAAGCCTATCAAAAGGTTCAGGGTCCCACCAATACCCCATATTCAGTCCGCCGACATGATACCAAGTCATCAATCCTGAATAATAAGATGTGATCAACCCTATGACCATTGCAATGACCATAGCTCCTAATAATTGCCTACGTTTTAGTGATACCGCATCGGAAGCCTTAAAACTGTTCATCACATGTGGCATCATAAATTCACGCAAGTCAAACATTAACGTTTTTTCATAAGCTAATATAGTATGACTTGCTGGACTAAATCTTGACGATCCAAGGCTGATCATAATGTAATCAGAAGGACGAAATATCGCAAGAAGGAAAAGAAATCCGCCATCAACTACCATCCATGTTAAAACTATCGCCATTATGTAGAAAAATATCATAACGCCAAATGCTAACCAAAACGACATTCCCGCCATATAAGCCATGCCAGCGATGACGAAAGTTCCAACGATAAATCCGATCAAAGCCCAACGATAAGGCAAAGGTTCATTTGAATCATCAACCCTTTTTATACCAATAGTTGCTTTGACAATATCTAAGATGTGATGTCTGGCAAGCCAGATAACAAAAACAACTAATGCAATATAGCCGCCCATTTCCTGTCGGTTAGCAAGTGTCCATCCGCTTGCAGAAAATCCTGCTGAATATGCAATTACACTCTGAGCTTTGTATATCAAATAAAAAAACCAAAAACTGAAAGATACATCTAACGAAAGCAGATAAGAAAAGCCGATAATAGAGGGATAGATCATCAATATAGTTGATCGTAATGCGATCCAAGGTCTGTCATTTAGATATGGATCAAGCGAAAAATAAAGCGGAATTGCTGGTATTTTGGGAATGTAAGAGTGTAAACCGTTGATCACATGTAATATAAAAGCTAAACCTGCGCCGATCCATAAGGCTTTATTACGCAAAAAGCTATTCAGTCGCGTTTTTTCATCGGCGTTTTCTACCATTTCAACGGGCAGTCTGACAAGCGGAAACGAAAATCGCTCATGCTCAACCCATTGTTTGCGAAGTATAACGCTCAGACATACAAGGACAAAATAAGTCATCAAGACATAACTTGACCACAAAAGTATCGGCTTTATCCACACGCCCCAAGGGACAGATTCGCCAGATGGTAGGGATTCATAGAAATATTTAACCGCTCTCGGCTCTTTGACGACAAGCGAATCAGGCAGGTATCTAAAAAACAAGTCTTGCCATTCATTTTCAGGCGTTGCATAATAGAAAGGCGCAACAAGCATAAACAGATGATAGCGAATGAACCCTGATGATGGTATGCCCGATGCCACTATCATCATGCACCAAATAGTTATAAGCTCTGATGGTTTGAAACCATACTTTGGCTTCCATCGTCCAACGGCAATAAATCCTATTAACACCAATATAATATATAGAAAGAATGACCCAATAGGAAAGTGATTTCCTGCGACGAATGTTCCACCAATATAATAATCGTTATATGGGGTAATTAGACAGAGAAAGATTACGCATATCAGACCGATCAGTATAGAACGTTTTGTGACAGATTGCAATAATCTTCCTCCAATTAAAGAAAAAAAGAGAATTCCTATCTATTTTTTCCGATAGATGATAAGCTCTGACTTGTGTTTTTCTGGAATTGTAATTATAAAGCTACTCATCAAATCCTCGCCATTCATTGTAATATTCTGACCAGTGCTTGTGAAGTTAAGGGTATACTGAGCATCTTTATCAAGTCCTCGCAAAGCTACATCTATAGAATGATAAGGGCTTTCTGCATGGCGAAATGCGAGTATCAAGCCCTCTTGCAGATCGTTACGATGATATTGTGATGCCATCCAAGCAAACGGGTCTCTTGATCAAGCCAAATGTTTATGAGTTTTTGGCGATCTGTATCAATTTTTTCAGTTTTGCTCTCTTTATGCCATATGTGAAGGAAGTTATCGCTATGCTTATCCGAATATTTGAAAGAGAAGGGATATTTTGACAAGACAGAGTTTGATTCCTCATAGGGCATTTTAAGTATTTTTTCTTGCCATTCTATTTGCTTATCTTGTAATGCAATAAATTGAAATAGCACAAGTGAAAGAAAAGTCTCACACATATAACTCTCCTTTTTGTAAATTGTGAGTTTAAGACTTTTAAGTCTTATGGAAGAGAAATTGACAACCTCCAACCATTTATTTTCGCTGATTTTTTTTGCGGTTCAGATGATTTTTGAAAGTTCGCCTGTGCCAAAACCATTATAGCATTATTATCTGTCCAAACAGCTTTTTCTATGGACATTTTAGATGTCACTAATTGAATTTTTTGCCATCTTTCCGTATCAAATACCCAGACCTTACGTTTAAATCCCATTGTATCTAAATCCTCAACATAGGCAAGGTATCTTCCATTCGGCGACCATGATAGTCCCTGACAATGCTTAAATGTTTCCTTACGCTCTTCATTATCAATAATTGATATATGAACTTGTCTATCAAGAAGATCATCAGCCTGTTTTTCGGAATGTTCTTGGGTCATATATGCGATCTTTTTCTTGTCAGGGGAGAAACTAATGTTTCTCGTTTTCCATGCTCTAACAGCTAATTCTCTTGCAACTTCACCAGTTAATTTTAATATAACTACGCGAGTATATCTATCGTCATAATGATAGCCATCTAAGGCAATCGCCAAAAACAAGCCATCTTTTGACCATGCGGGAGGGACAAGACTTGCATTATACCCATAGGCGATATAAGACTCTTGACCTTTTGTGCGAAACTCTACTATTTTTCGCTCTGTATTTTTGTCTAAATTTTTTATCCAGACTGACGTAGTTTTATTATCGCGACGTAGAAAGGCGATCATATCTCCCTTCGGCGATAATGAGGGGGCTTCACCGATAGCTATTTTTTTTAGTCCGCTTCCAATATATTTGACTATCCATATTTGTCGCTCTGTTTTATTTAAGTTTTCAAAAGCAAGCCATTCTCCATTATCTGACCATGTTATAATGGGGTTAAAAAATGCTCCGTCAGAAATCCATCTCTGATCTTTCCCGTCTTTTGATGCAACCCATAGACTTTGTGCCATCCAATAGATATTACTATAAGTTACATTGGCAAAGTAAGCCATATTTGAACCATTTGGCGACCATGATATTGTTTCTGCTTCATTAGGCAAATTCAAATGGGCTACATTTTTAACTATTGAAGAATTTATGGTAAGTTCATCATCTTGTTTAGTTCTGATGAAATTCTCCGCTTCTATCCAGCCGATTTGGTCATTCGGGAGTTTAACCTTAAACCAGCTTGAAGATGGATCAAGATACCAATTGCCTGTTGATTTTCCTAATATAGGCAATATAGTGCCTTCATTAACTATGGATAATTTTGTGTCTAATGATCTTTTTGGTTCTTTATATACTATCGTTTTATCTTGTGTAACAATACCCTCTGATGATGATTTAGTTATTTGCGTCTCATTTCCGTTTTCAAAAGCATAGATATAACCATCGCGAGAGCCAACAAACAACTTTCCACCTGCAATCGCGGGAGATGAATCTACCCAACCGTCAGTTTCATAAAACCAGACCTGCTGACGAGTTTTTGTATCAAAAGCATAAATTCTTTTATCTCTTGATCCGATATATGCAAAACCATTTGCAATTGCGGGCCAACTTTCGGAACGTTGGACAGAGTTTTTCCACCCAGAAGCGCGATTATGTGCATCAATAGGATAGAATTCCCCTTTAACGCAGGCAAATTCTATTCCACTGATGTTAATTCTTTCTCGTTCATCGCCCTCTTTTTTGCCTGTCATTGCATTAAAGATGTAGATTTTATTTTCATAACAGCCAACGTAAATTCTATTATTAAAAGCTACTAATGGAGAGTTCACCCAACCGTCAACTTGCACTTCCCATTTTTTTACTCCTGTTATCGCATCAAGGGCATATACTTTTAGGTCTCTTGAACTAAAATAGACATTTCCCATATATACCGTTGGTGCATTAGTGATCTTTCCGCCAGTATCAAAAGTCCATTTTAATCCCCATTTATCAGCATTAAGGGCATATAGCCTTTGATCATCAGAACCTATATAAACAGTGTTATTATATACAACAGGGCTTGAATTGACCGCTCCACCAGTTTTATACTTCCAAGCGACTTTTAAAGGTGGTTTAAGGACCTTATCTGGACTTATACCTTTATAAGCCAAGTCATACATAAACATCTGCCAATCGTTTGGATTTTTTGGCTTTTGCTGAGAATTGACATCTGATAAATTTGGTGAGCTTAATTTGGATTGACTATCCGTTTGTTTTTCTGATATTTTGTCTCTTTCACACGCTATAAGAAATACCAGAAAAATGAACAGAGAAAATTTTAATAAACGCATATCTTAAAAACCTAAAATTTATTGACAATTAGACATAAATTTGGATATTTCCTGAAATAAAAATAACTAACAATCCTGAAATGTTGCTCAGGACTAACATAATTATCACAACAGAAAAAATGATACCAGAAATAGATGAGATTGTCAATTTCTTATACCTGAAAGGAGTGTAATTCAAATTTTAGGTAAATTTACCAATTCACCCTCAGTTTTTAACTTAAATCTTGCCTTTAAAGCTATATTTGTTGTATTATTTAGATGATTTCGTATCTTCAATCAAAATTTTGATGAAAAAGAATTTACCAAAATTGCTTTATGATCAAAAATAGGAGGGTCGTTAAATGACAGCAGAACAAGATAGAGACAGACGAATGAAATGGTGGCGAGAAGCACGGTTCGGAATGTTCATCCATTGGGGGCTTTATTCTCAATTAGGTCGCCATGAATGGGTTATGAATCGCGAACGTATACCGTTGGCAGAATATGAGAAATTAGCTGATACATGGAAGCCAAAGTATCGTCCAGCAAGAGAATGGGCAGCGTTGGCAAAACAAGCTGGCATGAAATATATGGTCATGACAACAAAACATCATGAAGGTTTTTGCCTTTGGGATACTAAGCAAACAGATTACAACGCAGTTAAGCATGGTCCTGGACGCGATCTTGTCCGCGAATATGTAGAAGCTTGCAGGGAATTCGGGCTTAAAATAGGATTTTATTATTCATTGATGGACTGGCATCATCCAGATGGGGCAATATGTGCAAAAGATGAAAATGCAAGGAAGCGATTTATTGAGTTTACCGATGGTTGTGTTCGTGAGCTTTGTTCAAACTATGGCAAGATAGACATTCTTTGGTATGATGTCTCATGGCCTCTTAGTTCTCCTGAGCTTTGGGAGAGTGCAAGACGAAACGCTATGGTTCGCGAGTTACAACCTGATATAATCATCAACAATCGCTCACAACTGCCTGAAGACTTCGGGACACCAGAAGAACATGTCACCGCCGAAGGAAAAGGAAGAGATTGGGAAGCCTGTATGACATTCAACGGATCATGGGGATATTTTCCAACAGCGTTGGATTGGCGATCTGTTCGTGAAGTTATAGGTATGTTACGCACAGCAACCGCAGGTCAAGGGAATCTTTTATTGAATATCGGTCCTAAACCAGATGGATCAGTTCCCGAAGAAGCATACCAGCGATTAGTCCCCGTCGGAAAATGGCTTGAACAAAACGGAGAAGCTGT
>DTPJ01000240.1 GCA_011334435.1 Candidatus Poribacteria bacterium
CCGCAAAAGGAGAGACCGAAGCGGTTATAAAGTCTTATGAATCAGGGGCGAATGACTATGTAGTCAAGCCGTTTAACCTGTCAACATTGATAAGTAGGATAAATAATTGCTTAATGAATTAGCAAAAAGTTCTAAATCATCAACAATTAAAAATAGGTTTAATGCAATATGGCAAAAGCTAAAATACTTGTTATAGATGATGAAAAAGAGATAATTGACACTATATCGCTGATGCTCAAAGCCCGCGATTTCTCAATAGTCTCAGCATTAGACGGTCAAGATGGTATAGAAAAGGCAAAAAGCGAAAATCCCGACCTCATACTTCTTGATATTATGATGCCGGGTATAGATGGCTATAACGTCTGTATGAAATTGAAATCCGCTAAAGAAACTAAGAATATACCAATTGTAGTGATCAGTGGGAAAGCTGAACGAGACGCTATCGTCAAAAGTCATAGCCTCGGAGTTAGCGATTTTATCGTCAAACCGTTTAATCTGCCGACATTGTTGGGAAAAGTTGGGAAATACATTAGGTAGTTATCAGTGTTGAGTAATTCGTTCAACACTGATGGTTATTTATTATTGTTAAAATGGATTTATCTATGTAATCTTTTCAAAATTCCTCATTATTCAAAGCTTATAATCGTAGGTTTTTTAAAAAATTGTAATAAAATCAATGATTTTTAGCTCCAAAGGAGCGAAATATTTATAGAAAAATGGATAAGCAAAATTCTTAGCTCCGAAGGAGCGAAATATGTAATCGTCGGGTTGATGTTTAATATGTCGCTCCGCTGGAGCTTATCTTTTGAATTTTCCATGTTCTATAAATATATCACCCCCTTCGGGGTTAAAAACGCTATATTTTATAAAATTTATAATCCGCTTAAAATCTTATATCTCGGGAATTGTGAAGGTTTTATATCAACAAGGCTTACAGGGCAGAGGAGGTGGAAAAGTAGAGAAAAACCCTGTGTTTATTATACCAATTTTGGTTAGAGATGAGATTTATTCTCTCTGTTGCTTTTCAAAAAAATGCTGATATGGATTCCTGCTATGGATTCCTGCTTTCGCAGGAATGACAGGAATGTAGAGCAGAAATGATAGAAATATAGAGCAGAAATGATAGAAATATAGAGCAGAAATGATAGAAATATAGAGCAGGAATGATAGAAATATAGAGCAGGAATGATAGAAATATAGAGCAGGAATGATAAAAATATAGAGTAAGAATGACAAAATAAAAGTTCTGTATGAATGACAGAAAAGTTAGATAAAATAAGTCTCATTTCAAACTGAAAGAGGTGTTATACCAATTCTGTTGTGCAAATGTTAGATGATTGGGAAATGCACAGACGCAAATTGGTATTATTATTTGTTTTTTCGGTTGTTTAATTTTTGTTGAAAAGTGCGAATAGCTTTTTATTTAAGCTGATCACCTGCGGGTCTCCCCTCTCTGGCTTCCTAAAAAGAAGCTACTGCATAGTGGTCAACTGGGTAATTTTAAGGTTTTAAAATCCCCCTTAATCCCCCTTTTTCAAAGGGGGAAAGTAAAGGAAGACCTTTTTCAAAGGGGGAAAGTAAAGGAAGACCTTTTTCAAAGAGGGAAACTAAGGAAGAACTTTTCCAAAGGGGAAATTCAAAGTCTCCCTTTGCAAAAGGGAGATTTAGAGGGATTTTATAAACCTGATAATTATTCTGGTTGATTGAATGTGATTAGACTTAAATGATAGCTTGCACTTGGTTATTTGGATCGTGAGTTCTTAATGCTCATTTTTAACATGTTGAAAAGGAGAAAAGAAAAAATGTCAAAACTCAAAAGAAGACAAAAAGGTTTTACATTGATTGAAGTTCTGTTGATCGTCGTTATCTTGGGTATAATTGCAGCAATCGCCATTCCAAGGCTTATGGCTAGCAGGGCACAGGCACAAGAAAAAACGTGCCGAACTAATGTTGCTAACATAAATACTGCTCTTGAGAAATATTACTTTGATACTGGTAAATATCCAGGAGATACGGGGGCTGCTACATTTACTGATTTCCTTTCGCTTACAGATTATTTCCCAGATGGTGCACCAGTATGTCCGTCAGGTGGAACATATTCATTGAAAACCACTAAGAGAGCAAAATGTACAATTCATGGTGACATAGATGGTTCAGATACAGGCACTTGATTAGCATAAGCAAGAGTTTGTGGGCATAAGTTTTTATCAAATAAAAACTCGCTCACAGGCTTATATAAGTTGGGTCAAGGCGGGTGTTTGATTTAGATTTTGGTAAAAATAAGTCCTTAATTGTCCTCTTGACCCGGCTTTGATATTTAGATAAGTATTTAAGGGTTTATAAATCTTTAAATCCCTCTAAATTTCTCTTTTAATGGAGTTTGATTAAATAATTGGGTGACCACTGAAAATGGATTCCTGCTCCCCACTTTCGCGGGGACAAGTTCCGTAGGAATGACAAATGTGGAGCATTTTCATTTTTACATGGCTTTCTAATCCTTATGATAACTGGATTTAACCGGTTTTCAGAATTCTCATGTGAGATAATGTTGTCTTTAGCCCCGAAGGGGCGCTATGTTTATAGAAACGATAAATGCCAAAATACAAAGCGGAAGCGGAGCGAAATATGATGGGTAAATATGTCGCTCCTGACGGAGCTAAAAGATTTTTTATTTATGTGTTTTCTATAAATATATCACCCCTTCGGGGTTACAAGTCCTTAACTTAATGAGTATGGGACAAAGGGCTGACAAGGGTATTTTTTCATAAAACCTCACAAAATAGGGTGTTTTAAGCTCCGATAGGAGCGTTATATTTATAGAAAAGTGAAATACAAAAATCTAAACTCCGAAGGAGTGATATATAAAAATAGCTCAAATAATGCATCTGGATTCCCGCTTGCGCGGGAATGACAAATGTAGAGAATTTTCATTTTTCCATACCTTTTTAATTCTTATGATAATTGAATTTAACGTATTTTCAGAATTCTCAGAATAAAAATTAAACAATAAGCTTAATAAAAAGCTGATGAAGTTATCCAAACAGAGGTAAAAAAGATGGATGTCCCGAAAGAACAAGTCAATTTAACCTTAAGCGAACAACAAATAGATAAAAGGATCGCCCAAATATTGCCAGAAGAGACAGTCAGAAGGCTTTTAATGTTGCCGATAAGAGTTGAAGGCGATCAACTCTATGTAGCAACCATATCACCAGTCAATCTTCCCGGTATAGATGAGGTCAGACTTATAACAGGTTTGAGGGTCAAACCAATAATAGTGGCAAGACCAGAATTGGAACGAGCAATAGGCGAGCAGTTCAGCGCAAACCAAACATCTAAACAAGCTATAGTAGATATGACATTTCAAGAACTTGGGACAACAAGGATGATCACTCCACAAGAGGAGATTCTTGAGATTGACGAGGCGCCTGTTGTAGATTTGGTCAACTCCATTATCAAAGGTGCGATAAATGACGGCGCCAGCGACATCCACCTTGAGCCTCAATTCCCCGAGATGCGAGTAAGATACAGGATAAACGGTATTCTGCACGATATAACAACAGTCCCAAGATATATTGAGCCGTCAATAGTATCCAGAATAAAACTATTAGCAGATATGGACATCACAGAAAGACGAAGATCACAAGACGGACATATAACCATGACCGTTGGTCGTAAACAGGTAGATCTCAGAGTGTCAAGCGTCCTTACAGTTAACGGCGAAAAGATAGTCATCAGAGTATTAGATAAAGAGACGATGCTAATTGATCTTGAACATCTCGGTCTTACAAGCGAACAGCATAAAAAGTTTAAGTCATTCATTGAACATCCCTATGGCATGATTTTAGTAACAGGTCCAACAGGTAGCGGTAAAAGCACGACGCTTTATGCAGTCCTAAATGAGTTGGATTCCGTAACACGAAATATCATAACAGTAGAAAACCCCGTTGAGTATCAGATGAACGGCATAAGCCAAATTCAAGTTAATCCTTCAATTAATCTGACTTTTGCGAACGCATTACGAACAATCGTCAGACAAGACCCAGATGTTATAATGGTCGGAGAGATACGAGATGCAGAGACAGCAGATATAGCAGTTCAAGCAGCGTTGACAGGTCACTTAGTTTTTAGTACACTACATACAAACGATGCTCCCGGTGCAGTAGTCCGTTTGGTAGATATGGGCGTTCAGCCATTCCTTATAGCGTCAGCAGTAATAGGAGTTATAGCTCAACGTCTTGTGAGGAAGATATGCCCACAATGCAAGGAATATTATCGTCCATCGCAGGAAGTCCTTGATATGTTAGGGGCGAATCCTGAGGTTAAAGAATTGGCAAGAGGCAGAGGTTGCGAATATTGCAGGAATACGGGCTATCGTGGAAGAACTGGTGTCTATGAAGTTTTTGAGGTTGACGATGATATAAGAAGGCTTATAATCACACAGGCGCCGACAAGTGAGATCAAAAAAATGGCGTTAGCAAAAGGTATGAAGTCATTAAGTTATAATGGTCGTCAAAAGATATTACAAGGTATCTCAACATTTGAGGAAGTTCAAAGAGTTGTTTATATTGGAGAGGAATAGTGATTAATGGATTCCTGCTTGAGTAAATCAATGTCATTCTGAGCGAAGCGAAGAATCTATTGAGATGCTTCACTTCGTTCAGCATGACAGAAATGTAGTCGTTCAGCATGACAGAAATGTGGTCGTTCAGTATGACAGAAACATTAAATATGTTATTCTCGTATAAACGGGAATTCATAGAGATTGTGGGTTATTGATATGGCAAAATTTAGTTATGTTGCAAGAGATATAAATGGGATGCTATACAAAGGCGTCGTTGAGGCAATAGATAAAAAGGAAGTCAGGCTTAGTCTTAGACAAAAAGGCTACTATCCTACTACTATACGCAGTGCGCGTCAATGGAAACAACTAAGCATCTTTAACTCAATTTCAAATGATGATGTGGCTATCTTTGCGGATCAACTATCTATTATGGTAGAGGCAGGTATCCCTTTGGTCAGGGCTTTGACAACGATCGCTGAACAGACAAAAAATGAAAGGTTCAGGCAAATTATAAGCACTATTAGACAAGATGTAGAAAGCGGTTCCAGCTTCGCGGATGCACTTAGAAAATATCCTAAAATTTTCTCTAACCTTTTTGTAAGTTTAGTTAAAACAGGTGAAGTCGGCGGAGTTTTAAGCAAATCCCTAAAGCAAATAGCAGAATACCTTGACAATGAGAGACAGATTAAGCGAAAAGTTAAGTCCGCCTTTGTATATCCGAAGATCGTTATGGGGTTGTGCGTTGTCGTTGTAATATTTATGGTCACATTTATAGTGCCGAGATTTATGACAATATATAGTGAAATGAAAGTTACCCTCCCTTTGCCAACTCGCATTATATTAGGGGTTAGCAAATTTGTGCCAAAGTATTGGTGGCTGTTGTTATTTGGTGCAGGATCAATATATTTTGGTTATAAGCAGTTCAAAACATCCAACACTGGTAAGAGATTCTTTGATAAAGCGATGTTATATATGCCTATAATTGGTAATCTCGGCAAAAAGATGGTTGTCTGTCGGTTCATAAAGGTTCTGAGCGCTCTTACAATAAGCGGTGTTCCGATTATGCAAGCTCTTGATGTAGCGAAACAAGTGGCGAATAATACCGTTATGGATGAGGTGGTCGCGAAAATTCAGGATAACGTCAATGCAGGAGGCGGATTAAAAGAGCCGATCTCTCAAAGCGAGATATTTCCACCAATGGTTGTGCAAATAGTCGCTATGGGAGAGGAAGTCGGAAACTTGGGAGACTCATTAGATAAAAGTTCTAAATACCTTGACCGTGAGATAGACGACCATGTCAAAAGGTTGATAGTGAAAATTGAGCCAGCGACAACTGTCATTATTGCAGCAGTAGTAGGATTGATCTTGATGGCAATATATCTGCCGATGTTTGATATGGTCAAGTTAGCAACTGCAAAGTAAGGAGTTATAAGATGGTTGCGGAGTCGGGCAACAAGAGGAAGATAAGCACGGTGGAGTTATTATTAGCAGTTATACTTTTTTTATTAACGATTGTCGCAATAACACCACCCAAACAGACACCATCAAAAGAGAGTGTTGTTCAGGTTCAAAAATCTGACGATACGCATTTAGCGGTGAACCGAGTTGATTTTTATGCTAATGGATTCCTGCTTCCGCAGGAATGACAGAGTGTAAAAATGGAATGACAGAGTGTCAGCGTTATTATTTCAATGGAATATGGATTAATCAATTCGGTTTACAATTAGTGATTTTGGAAACACTTTCTTTGGCAAGGGAAAGATGGTAATGTCTTGGAAAGAAAAGGAGATGTAAAAGCCAAATGCTAGGAAAAAGAAAACACACAGCAGGTTTATATATTGGCTCACAAAAGACAGTGCTTGCAAAGCTTCAAAGGGTTGGACTGCATCAGGTCATAGTTGATCAAATAGAAGTTGCAGATACTCCGCAAGAAGTCTTCAATAGTGATGATAGTCTTAATGTTACAGCTGTATCTAAGCTGATCCGCGATCTCATATCAAATAGCGGTATTAAAGTTCAAGAGGTAACGCTTTCAATACCAACAAGACATAATGTTATTATAAGAAATCTTACAGTTCCTTCTATGTCAAAGCGAGAGATGCGGGAAGCGCTCAGAAGCGAAGTTGAAAACTATGCACCATTGTCAAGCGACGAGCCAGTATTAGATTTTTTGACGGTAGGGCAGACCTTTGAAGAAAATAGACAGAAGGCAGAGATCATCCTTTCTGCTGCCCCAAAAGGTCTCATTCGGGCATACTTGGCAGCAGTTGACAATATCAATTTAAAAATATCGTTGATTGAGCCTTCGTTATTATCTATTCTAAGGACTATTATCCCTGAGAGATCAGAGGGCGAGGAAGAGGAAGAAGACGCAGTATCAAGTAGCGGACATTCAATAATGCTCGTTAGCCTTGACGATGAAACGGGTATGGTCGCTATTGTCAGAGATAACGCTATTAGATTTACATATACATTAGAATTTGGAAAGAAACACTTAGAAGATACAAGCGTTTTTGAGGAATTAGTGGTAAACCTTAACTCATCGGTAGCTTATTATCAGTCCAATTATCCGGGACAGGTAATTGAGAAAATTATACTTTATACAGATGGCACCGACTGTGAAGAGCTTTGTGCCAAATTAGGTGAATCTGTTGATGTCCCAATAAGCACTCCTATCCTACCGCAGACATCAGACGAGTTTGCAAAGCTTGCATTAAAAGATAATCAGCTTTCAGTATTTTCAGCTATCGGTTCGGCAATGCACACAAGGGGCGAAGATGCCATCAATTTATTGCCGACCAAGGGTATTGAAACTATAAATGTCAAAAAACAGGTATTAGCTGGAACTTTGGTAGTTTTAGCGACGGTTTTTCTATCCATAGGAGCGACTTTTGGTCTTAAAGCGATTACAAAAAACGTGAATCAAAAGACAAGCTCTGTTATTATGGAACGCGAAGGTATCAATCAAAATATAGGTATGGTAGGTGCTGAATCTGAGGTTGCAAAGCTTAGAATACAGCTTGATCAGGCTAAGATGGCGTTGAATTCAATCAAAGTGACTCAATGGGTTGAGTTATTGCCAGAGTTAAGGTTAATAATCCCAAAAACTGTATGGTTGAATAGTCTTTCATGGCAGGAAGGCACTGATCTAACGCTTTCTGGCTATGCATTAGCCTATGATTCTGTATTTAAGTTCATAGATACGTTGAAAGCCTCACCATATTTTGCCTATCCACAATTCACCTATGTGCGAAAATCTAATATGGACAACAAAGAGATAGTGCAATTTGAAATTCGTTGCAAGGTGATAGATAAAAAATTAGGCGAACAGGAGGTTAAAATTGGGGTTAGTTGATATAAGTGAACAGAAAAAAATATCCATAATTCAAGTTGCGGTTTGTATAGTCTTATTTTTGGTGTCAGGCTTCGTATCATATCGGTATTTGATTTCACCTGAGATAAAAAAACTTCAGACTGCTCGCAAGGAATATGCAAAAGAGAAGGCACTCTTGAAGTCTATGTCTGAAGAAGCTCAACGAGTCAATGCGTTGGCAAATAACGCTCAATTGCTTGAAGCTGAATTGGTCAGTTTACGCAACCGAGTTTTTAACACTGAGGCAGAGGTTTTGAATTTTATAAGGGCGATTCCAGCGACAGCAGCTCAGACCAATAACGTCTTGACATCCATAGTGCCACAACAAACAAAGGAAGTAAGCACAACAGCAGAAACTCCGCCAGCTTCTGAAACTCCG
>DTPJ01000740.1 GCA_011334435.1 Candidatus Poribacteria bacterium
AATTTATAAGGAGAAATGAATGTCTATGAATTTTTTAGCAGAAAGAATGAAAAGATTAGGCACAGAAACCGCTTTTGATGTGTTGGTTAAGGCACAGGCATTAGAATCGCAAGGGCGAGACATTGCTCACATGGAGATCGGTGATTTAGGTTTTGACACGCCACAAAATATCTGTAATGCTGCGATAGAGGCAATAAAAGATTCCCGTAATAGTCATTATGGTCCCGCAGCTGGATACCTAAAACTGAGAGAAGCAATTGCAGAATATATCTCCAAAACGAGGAAAATTGACGTCAATGTTAATGAAATAGTTGTAACTCCCGGCGCAAAACCGATTATGTTTTTCGGAATTTTGGCATGTGTCAACGAAGGTGACGAAGTTATATATCCAAACCCCGGATTTCCTATATACGAATCGGTGATAAACTTTGTCGGTGCAAAGCCTGTCCCTGTGCCATTATTAGAGGAAGTGGATTTCAGATTTGACATCCAAAGATTAGTTGACAGTGTGACACCAAAGACAAAGATGATCATAATCAATTCCCCCCATAATCCAACTGGTGGTATATTACTGAAAAGTGATCTGGAAGTCATTGCAGATTTAGCCATTAAAAATAATATAGTAGTCATGTCCGATGAAGTTTATAGTCAGATTATATATGATGACGCAAAGCATGAGAGTATAGCTTCTATACCGGGCATGAAAGAGAGAACCATAATTATAGAGGGATTTTCTAAGACTTATGCTATGACAGGATGGAGACTTGGATATGGCGTTATGCCCGAAGAGTTGGCACAACATATCACAAAGTTAATGGTAAACTCCAATTCCTGCACTGCTGGTGTTATACAATCAGCTGGAATAGAAGCCCTAAAAGGTCCCCAAGAAAGCGTTGGCAAGATGGTCGCGGAATTAAAGCGAAGAAGAGACGTAATAGTTGATGGTCTCAATGCAATAGAGGGAATATCCTGCAAAAGACCTCTTGGAGCTTTCTATGTTTTTCCAAACGTCACGAAAGTTCCTATGGATTTTATGAAATTGCCCGATTATCTGCTTTATGAATATGGCGTTGCAACATTGGCAGGGACAGCATTTGGCGAGTATGGGAAAGGCTATCTGCGACTATGCTATGCAGGCACAATGGAAAGCATAATGAAAGCGTTAGAACGTATGGATAAGGCGATCAAAGCCCTTAAAAAAGGCTAAACTGATATTTTAAGGGAAGTGATAGTTATGGCTCAAGCAGTAGAAGAGATAAAACAAAAAGAAAATCTGACTTATGAGCTTTTAGAGATATTTCCACAGCAAGGGAAATGGACAGAGGAGTATTATTTTAAATTACCTGAAACTAACAAGAAAATAGAACTATCCAAAGGGAGGCTTATCATTACACCTGCACCAACAACAAAACACCAAGAAATATCTTTTAGGCTTTCTTTTCTATTAGGAAGTCATGTATTGACAAAAAAATTAGGCAAAATATGTTACTCCCCCCTAGATGTTAAATTATATGAAGGGATCATTAGGCAACCAGATATAGCTTTTATGAGTAATGACCATCTTGACAGAATTACAGAAAAATATTGGGGTGTTCCTGATCTTATTGTTGAGATACTATCTGAAAGCACTGTAAAAGAGGATAGAATAGTCAAATTTATTGAATATTCGCAAGCTGGCATCCCTGAATATTGGATTGTTGATCCCGATGCCGAAACAATAGAAGTTTATACTTTGACAAAAGGCGTCTATGTCCCTTATGGCAAGTGGGGGATCGGTGAAATTGCTAAATCAAAGTTATTGGAAGGCTTTGAAGTCAGAGTTGATGATGTTATGAGATAAGCATGGAGTTTTATTATGAATAAAGTCCGAGTGATTGTGCCTGCCTCTACAACAAATTTAGGTCCTGGATTTGATGTTCTCGGCATGGCATTGAACCTTTATAATGTCTTTGAAGTAGAGATAAGCGAATCCGATGAGACTAAAATTGAAATTGAGGGCGAAGGCTCTGATATACTACCTCGTGACGAAAAAAACTTAGTTTACCAATGTGCGAAAAGAGTTTTTGAAAAAATTGGTGAAAAAATCCCTCCATTGAGTATCAAGATAATAAATAATATTCCACTTGCACGCGGTTTAGGAAGTAGCGGAACAGCTATAATAGCAGGGCTTATGTCTGCTAACGCTTTATCTGGCGGTCAACTGACAGATCAAGAAATACTTAATCTCGCAACAGAAATTGACGGACATCCTGATAATGTTTCTGCATCAATGTTTGGCGGAGTGGTGATCTCTGCACAGACCAACAATGGAATAGCATATATGAAATTAGATATGCCGAAAAAATTGACCGTTGTTGCAGTAGTGCCAGATTTCCATATAATAACAACAAAAGCAAGGGAATTATTACCGAAGACTGTTGATATTCAAACTGCGGTCTTTAACATAAGCAGGGCATCGCTTTTAGTCGCAGGATTGGCAACTGGTGATTTCAGGCTTCTGGATATTTCTATGCAAGATAAACTTCATCAGCCATATAGAGCTAAATTGATCCCAGGGATTTATGATGTCTTTGAATCGGCGAAGGCAGTTACAGAAAACGTGGCTGTCACAATAAGCGGTGCAGGTTCTACTATTTCTGCGTTCTGCTATGACACTGACGCATGTGCTATCGGGGAAAGCATGTGTAAGGCTTTTATGAAACACAATGTCAAGAGTTATTCGTTGATCCTTGATATAGATCAAGAAGGAACGAGAATCATAAAGTTATAATAATATCCTTTGCCTACGAGTCTCCTTTAATATAAAATCCTTATATGGATAATCAGTGCTAACCTTTACATAAGCTATATTATTCTTATCGCAAAAATTTTTGAGATTTGAGCAGAAAGCATCTAATCTTCTCTTGTATCTCTCCAAAAGGCGATCGGTGATTGTGACCTCTTTTGTCTCGTCTGTTTCGGCATCTTGGAGTCTAAGTTCTCCTGTCAAATTGGGGTCTATCTCATCATTGCTTAAAACCTGTATGACTTTCACATCAAATCCCTTATCTAACAGAGCTTTCAAGCCATTTTCATAGACATTTTGTGCGACAAGAAAATCAGATATAACTATTGCAACTCCACGATAAGGCGTTTTAATAGCGTATTTTTTCAAGCATTCATCAATCAACGATTTTCTTTTCTCATCGGATATTGGAAAATTGTTTAGAAAATTTAAGATTTTAAATATCTGATCTTTGCCTCTGAGAGGGCGAAGTCCATTCAAAGTTTCGGAAAATGTAGTTAAAACGACCATATCAAGGTCAACTAAACCGATATACCCAAACGCAACCGCTATTTTCTTGGCATATTCCAATTTAGATGGGGTTCCAAAGTTCATAGATGAGCTAACATCAAGAAGTATATGAATATAGATATTTTCCTCTTCTACAAATGTCTTTAAGAAGAGTTTGTCCAACCGAGCGTATATATTCCAATCAATAAACCTAAAATCATCTCCAAGTTGATAGTCACGATAATCGGCAAATTCTACGCTACTGCCTCGCTTGATGCTTCTTCGCTTGCCTTTCATCGCACCGGGAAACAACTTTTTGGTAGCAATGCTAAGCTTTTCAAGCATTTTCATCAGATCAGGTTCAATTAATGTTTCTGTCCTATTTGCCTTCATTGCTTGATAAGATTTCGCTTATTATATCGTCGTTGTCAATATTCTCTGCTTCACCCTCAAAGTTCAGGATCATCCTATGTCTGAGGGCAGGATAAGCAACGGTCTTTATATCCTCAACAGATACATTATACCTGCCATTTAGCAAAGCTTTAATTTTAGAAGCTAATATAAGTGCCTGTGCTCCTCTGGGACTTGATCCATATCTGACATATTTTTTTACTATCTCTGGCGATAGATCGGATTCAGGTCTGGTAGCAAAGACAAGTTTTACCGCATACTCTCTGACATGTGAGGCTAAAACTACCTCACGGATAAGCCATCTCATTTGAATAACTTGCTCCGCAGAAAGCACTTTCTCTGCTCTTGGCACTTCATTAATTGTAGTCCTATCAATGATAACTGATAGCTCGTCAATAGATGGATATTGGACTTTGAGTTTGAACAAAAATCTGTCAAGCTGTGCCTCTGGCAAGGGAAAAGTCCCTTCCATCTCCAAAGGATTTTGCGTAGCCAAGACAAAGAATGGCTCTTGCAAGACGTGGGTAATTCCCGCAACGCTAACGGTGTGTTCCTGCATTGCTTCAAGCATTGCTGATTGAGTTTTTGGCGTTGCCCTGTTGATCTCATCTGCTAAAACGACATTAGCAAATATAGGTCCTGGCTGAAATTGAAAGCTTTTTTTGCCCTGTTCATCTTCAATGACAATGTTTGTGCCGATGATGTCAGCAGGCATAAGGTCTGGCGTAAACTGTATCCTTGAAAATGATAAACTGAGTGCATCGCTCATCGTCTTAACCATAAGCGTTTTACCAAGCCCTGGCAAGCCTTCAAGCAGGACATGACCATTTGCAAATAGACATATCAAAATTCCCTCTATGATGTCCTGTTGACCGACTATGACTTTGCTAATTTCATCTTTGACACGAATAAAATTATCTCTAAAATTTTCAACTTTATCTATCATCTCGTTTCCTTAGGTTTTATTGCATCAAAATAACTTTTAACCTTCTCTCTATATGTAATAGGGATTGTCGTTTTAGCTATTGTCTCATCAGCAGAAGTCCTGTATTTCATATAGAGATTTTCATAAGGCACAACAGAAACGGATTTTTCAGGTTCAACCTCTGTTTCTGTTTTTGTAATTGCCCCTTTTGGTGATATTTTTCCGTTCAATTCTGCTTCATATCCATCTCGTCTGATCAAATTGTCAGATGATTTTTCTTTTTCATTTGAAGATTCACTTCCGGGTGTGCCATCGCCTACGCCGGGAATGCCTTTGAGACTCTCTACCTCACCTTTTCCTTCTACTGACGATGTGCGAAAAGCTGTCAATGTCCCCTGTGCTAAATCCTGTTTTCCCTTCGCTAATTGATCTGATAATTTTTGGATAGCATTCATATCCACGGTAGAAATTCCTCTGGTTTCCAATGCTTTAATTAGCTCCCTGATGGATTCTTCTGAAAGATCAGTTTGTTTTGCCTCTGCTATCTTTTGTGATAAATAATCCATCTCTGGAATATCGGCGATCTTGTCCATCAGAATATCTAAAAGATCAGATAATAGCTTTTTCTTTTCGGGAGTTATCTCACCTTTCAGCGATTCAGATAACCTATTGATCATCTTTACCGCATCAATCTGATTGCTGATCTGGGATATGTTCTTTAAGGCTTCTTTTTTTGTTGGAGTTTTAGTTTGAAGATCATGTCCAACTTTTATCGCATTATCTATCAGTTTTTTTGTGTCCTTTGACAGCCCATCTTTGCCGATCTCATTAGCCGATGATTCAATATTGACGCCAACTTGGCGTATTATGTCTCTGACCCCCTTTGGATCACCATATTGGATAGGTATTAGATAGGCAAGGAATATCGGAATTATGACAAAAGGAAGCAATTTAGCAAAAATAGGAATAGAATAAGGATATAGGGATTTTGGATCAAGAGATCGGATATATTTTAACGTATCTTCCAATTGAAGCTCGGCTAATGCAGAAATTCTGGCATTGCCATTGATGATTTCAACTGCACTAACGATTCTATCGTTTAATTTTAGCTTATTATCTGCAAATATGGCAGTTTCTATAAGCGAAAATCTCGCATAAAATCCCATTATTATTCCAATGACAGCACTTATGCTGATAATTGTCATTAAAATTGGGATAGTTGAAACTGGAATAAAAATAAATCTGCTGACAATGACAAAAATAACCGCAAGACCTGCTCCAAAAAAAACAGATATTGATGTTTTTTTGAACAGGATATATCTATTTATCCGTTTTTTTAGATTTTCAATCTTTGCGATTATCTCTGCGTTATTCATTAGAGAATTTCCTCTAATATCTCAACTGCGTCTTTGACAAATTTAGGACAGAAATCAGGATTGCCTCTTTTTCCCCTTGCAATTTCCAGACCATCAGTTGTGCTTATATCACAGTCTAATAATTCATTGCAGATAGTGCTATTGTTTCTTTCCTTGAATTTGTTGATAAAATCATTTGCTAATCTATAAGTCTCATCTCTCGCTTTTGTGTCTTCCTTTTTTGTCCTGCCGTATTTCAGCCCAATGACCATAAGTGCGCCCGATACTGCTCCGCATACTGATCCTAAGTGTGATATTCCTCCGCCAAACGCACAGGAAATCTTTAACGCTAACTCTTTGTCTAAACCAAAGTCAGACGCAAAAGCTGAAAGCGTCGCCTGCGAACAGCTAAAACCTTCATTAAAAATAGAGACCGCTTTTTCCGATCTTGTCATCTAATATCCTCCAAAATTCTACATTAGCTGCAAGAATGCACAGAATACAGACGTCAAACTTACATCCAATATCCTAAAACTTCACTTCTTCTTTTGATTCTATGACATCTTCGTCAAAATCCATACCTAAGCCAACACATTTAGGCAGTTCAATATACCCATTGACAGGTTGTATTTTATGTTTCATAAAGAAGTTGTCCCTATTACCGATCTGTATAAGCCATTCTTGGATAGGGCAAGTAGTAATTGTTTGGGAAGCTATAAGGTGAGTTGACGCCATCGCTCCGTGATGTGGTATAACAGGGATTCCACAAGATGAAGCTAATGCACATATTTTAGTCATCTCAGTTAGACCGCCAGCCCAAGTAGGGTCAGGTTGCAGAATATCAACCGCTTCTGCATCTAACAATGCCTTAATGCCCCATCTTGTATATTCATGCTCACCGCCAGCAATAGCGATACCTGACACAGATCGTCTGATTTCAGCATATTGCGGTATCATATCAGCCATTACTGGCTCTTCAAACCACCAAGGATTATAGTCTTTGGCAAGTTCAGCCATACGTTTAGTATAAGGGACATCCCAGCTACTCCAAGCGTCAAACATAATATCCACATCAGGTCCTACTGCATCTCGGATAGTTTGGATTAGTTCAAGATTTTTTCTCATTCCTTCCGCACCTTCAGTTGGATCATGTCGGAAAAACCATTTAGTTGCGGTATATCCTAATTCTGCAACTTCTTTTGCACGTTCTCTTGCAAGCTCTGGCTCTATTGAATAGCCTAACATAGAAGCATAAACCCTTATTTTATCACGGCTAGGACCACCTAATAATTCATAAACAGGGGCGTTAAGCATTTTTCCTTTCAAGTCCCAAAGTGCGAGATCAATCTTACTGATTGCCATCATAGTTTGCCCTTTTCTACCATGTATGGCGTGGCGATACATCTTATCCCATATACGTTCAACTGCTGATGGATTTTCACCAATTAGAATTCCTTTGAAATAAGATGATATTATTTGTGCATCCTCGTTTGAGATAGGTCCGTAAACTCCGCTTAGTCCTTCGTCGCAATCAATGAATAAGAATAATAACTGCACTTTATAAGGCGATTTTTCGTTTGGAGAAACAGGCCAAAAAGTTCCTTGTGCCCTAAATTCTGGATATATATCAATAGGACGAACAAGTCTTTCTTCTGCTAATGGTGCGTTATATTCCCAAGTTCCTTTGACACGAATAAAACGTATGTTTGTTATTTTCATCTTACCCTCCATTAATTTATTTCCCTGATTTTGTAGAATCCGTAAGATTTATCTTTCCCTCTTGCTTATCCATAAGTTTGCCATCATAATATCTCTCAACAACATATTTTAATGGATTAGACAAAGCGTCAGCATTACAAGTAACTTCTATAACTAACTGCTTTGTTTCTCCTGGTGATACTTCTAATATCACCTCTTGTGGATTTACTTTCCAACCCTTTGAGTCAATCATATTAAATTTTGTTTTAACCGGCTTATCAATTTTATTTGTTTGTGTGATGATTAATTTTCCATGAGTTTCGCCATCTTTACTTGGTGATGTCAGTTCAGGTTTTATCTGAGCTAATGACGCATACACACATTGTAAATATTCCCTTGTTGAAATATTCGCAGGAAATATATTCCCGGGCTGAATTACCGCAACATTAGCATCTTTTCCTGATACTGACACTAATGTAAAGTGATGGAATATGCCTAACTGAGGGACTTCTGGATAATTATCTAATCCTGCCCCTGTTGCACTTAATACTATATAATCATGATCATTTCGGCTTTCATAAATAAGATGATGATCATGTCCTGCAAATACGCTGTAATTTGTCCCTTTCAACTCTGATTCTATCGG
>DTPJ01000269.1 GCA_011334435.1 Candidatus Poribacteria bacterium
AAAAGCACTGTTAGGACACTTAACAAAGGGGAGATCAGCAGACCGATAGTTGGCGATAGCGGAGTATATATACTCAAAGTTCAGGATAAAGAGAAGACGCCAAGTTTTGCCGAACTCGCAAGAAGATATTCAAAATCGGAATCGGCGGAGAATGGCGGAGACCTCGGATTCAAAAGCCGATGGCAATTGACACCAGAGATAAGAAAACAGGCATCAAGGCTCGAGCTATATAATATTAGCAACCCGATTAAAAGTGATGATGGCTATAGGATTATCAGAATAGACAAAAAGACCAGATTTGGGGGAGATGTAGATATAAGAATTGGCGATCTATATTCATACCAATATGAGAAAAACCCCACAAAATTAGGGCAGACATGGAGTGTTAGCTTAAATCATAGTCAAACGCTTTGGCGAAGCGGAGATATTCTTGAAGAAGATTATCAGACATACCAACAAAGACTTAGAATGCAAAAATATGTTAGTATGATGGCAAGGTTGAGTTTAGCTGGAGAGGAATACAAACAGATTTATCAAAGCTACACGCCAGAAAGAGAGCTTAAATCTTATGTAGGATTTGATTATTATTATATGACAAAAACAGGATCAAGCGGACATGCAAGATTTATAATAGATGCAACAAGAGACCTTCTCGGGTTAGATACGAATGTTCAACAAAAATATCCAGAGATTAACTTTAACTCACCTAACTATTATTTGAAGGACATTAAACCGTTCAAAGAGATCAACAGAGAGCTTCATACAATATCTGAGCGGATTCAAGGAAGGGCTGATTTTGCAGATATGGCTCGTAAATACTCTGATGATGAACGGACAAAGGCAAAAGGCGGAGACCTTGGCTGGATTAGCAAACAAGGAAGCGGGATAAACTCAAAAGTAGAATCTGAAATATTAGATGACAGAAGCGGACTTGATGCTGGCGACATAAGCGAGCCAATTTCTACATCAGAAGGTTATTATATAGTTAAATTAGACGATGTAAAAGAGGAATTCAACAAAAGAATAAAGGCAAAAGCAAGGATAATATTCATTGAGATAAAAGAGGGCAAAAGAACCAAAGATGAAGCCAGCAAATTAGCAGATGAAATATATAGAAAATTAGTGGAAGGAAAACGACCTTCTCTTGGGTTTTTAACTCTTGATGACACATCTCTTAGCTTCAACACAGGAGCAGTAAATTATTTCAGTGATAACTATTATGAGACACAAGAGAAAAACGTTTGGTTACAAACTGCTGATGCTAATGTATCTTTAAGCAAACGTGCTGTGATCAGACTTGGAGTTACAAGAGAATTAAATCTTTCTGCAAGTGGAAACTATCAGCAGATATGGCATAGTAAAACGAGACCGTTAAGGGATTATGAAGTTGAACAAGATTGGATTGGTAAGCCAATCGGTTATCAAGAGAGAAATGCTTTTAGAAACGTCTGGAATATTCAGACATCATTAAACACAAATCTTCACAGGATATTTTTCCCTACGTTTATCCCTAAGGTTTTTGCTATCAAGCACACGTTCAATCCTGTTATATCTTTTGATTACTCCCCACCTAATACAAGTGATACTGACAAGATGAAAAAATCCCTGCCTTTATATAGGTTTGGATACATAGCTTACGCATACGAAAGAAAGAACCTAAATTTCAGGATGAGCAATGATATTGAAATTAAGACGAAATTGAAACGAGAGAAAATAAGACTCTTTTCATGGTATTTAAGAACCAGCATTGATCTTACTGAGGAAACAAAAAGCAATAGACGATACGGGGATATACAGAATACATTCACTATTAAACCATCTGAACGGCTTGATTTTTCAACCAATCTTGATTTGGACCCAAATGCCTACACAACCAAAGAAAGACCATTTCTCAGCAATTTTAGTAATAATATCAGATATTATGATTCAGAAGGCAGATGGTCAGCTTATTTAAATAGGCATTATATCTATAATTCTTGGCAGAAATACTATCAACAGCTATATGATTGTAGTATTGATCTTAGATGGAGCAAAGATTGGAATTTAAGCATTGACCTTGGCTATGAGTATGATAAAAGAGTTAAAGATATTAGCGAGATAGGATTTTCACTCAGAAGGAAGCTACATTGTTGGGATTCTGTGATCACCTTTAGCAGACGAGGGACAAAAGGTGGATACTTACGAAAGGATTTCACATTCTCGGTTGCTATAGCTGCTGACCCCGGAAAGTCTATAGGTGTAGGTTATGATGATATAAGCAAGTCTTGGTCATTACGTAGCTTGCCGGGTATGGGCAGATTTGGAGGCTATGTTGGAGGCAGATATATGGGATATTAGAAATGTTATTCTCACGAGGGAGAAAATCCAGAAGCTTGTTTGATTTATGGATTTCTTCCTTCGTGAGAATGATAGAGCATTATACTCTAAGAAACTTCTGATTCAGCATGCCTTTTGCGATATAGATGCTCATGGGTTTTAAATATCGCGTTAAACGGGCATACTTCGTAGCAGACACCGCATTTTATACATAACTCTGGATCGATTACATGAGGTTTTCTTCTTTCGCCAGAGATACATTCCATAGGGCATTGTTTTTTACAAATCTCACAACCTCTGCATTTTTCGGGATCAATTCTGAATTCAAACAATTCTACGCAAACGTGTGAAGTGCAACATTGACCTTCAATATGATCTTCATATTCGTTACGGAAGTATCTCATCGTTGTCAAAACGGGATTGGGGGCAGTCTGACCTAATGCACATAAAGAAGAAACCTTAACACTTGCAGCAAGTTCAGACAGTAATTCAAGATCGCCTTCTTTTCCTTTGCCTTCAGTGATTCTTGTTAGGATTTCAAGCATTCTGCGAGTTCCGACTCTGCATGGGATACATTTCCCACAAGACTCATTCTGCACGAAATTCATAAAATATCTTGCGGTATCTACCATACAAGTTTCTTCATCCATGACTATCATACCACCAGAGCCAACAATAGCACCAGCAGCAATAAGGGAATCATAGTCAATTGGGAGATCAAGATGAACAGCAGGCAAACAACCGCCAGAAGGACCGCCTATTTGAACAGCCTTGAATTCTTTTCCATTCGGAATCCCACCGCCGATGTTAAAGACGATCTTTCTCAGTGTTATCCCCATAGGCACTTCTATTAATCCGGTGTTGTTGACCTTTCCCGCAAGTGCAAAAGCCTTAGTTCCTTTGCTTCTTTCAGTTCCCATATTTGCATACCATTCAGCACCTTTTGTAATTATCACAGGGACATTGGCAAATGTTTCAACGTTGTTTATATTAGTCGGCTTTTTCCATAATCCTTCATTTGCGGGAAATGGGGGTCTCATCCTCGGCATACCACGACGACCTTCAATTGATGCCATCAATGCTGTCTCTTCTCCACAGACAAAAGCACCTGCACCTTCTTTAATATGTATATGTAAGCTAACGCCTGATCCAAGAATATTGTCGCCGAGTAATCCAAGTTCCTCTGCTTGTTTGACAGCGATTTTTATATGCTCAACTGCTATTGGATATTCTGCTCTGACGTATACATATCCATCTTGGGCGCCAATTGCATAAGCAGCGATTAACATACCTTCAATGACGGTATGTGGATCACCTTCAAGAACCGCTCTATCCATAAACGCCCCTGGGTCGCCTTCATCAGCGTTACATATTATATATTTGTGGTCTCCTTTTGCTGCTCTCGCAAATCCCCATTTCACACCTGTGGGAAATCCTGCACCACCACGTCCGCGGAGACCTGAACCTTTAACGGTTTCTATGACTTCCTCTGGCGTCATGCTGAAAAACGCCTTTACCATTCCAGAATAGCCATCTCGCCTTATATAATCATTAATATTCTTGGGATCAATTCTTCCGCAATTGCGAAGGACAACCTTGACCTGATCTTTATAGAATGGGACGTCCTTTTCATAGGGGAATTTTTCACCAGTGTTAGGGTCTTCATACACCAAACGTTCAATTATATTGCCTTTTACCAGAGTCTCAGAGACTATCTCTGGGACATCTTCAACCTTCATGGAATGATAAAAAATTCCCTGCGGTTCAACAACCATAACAGGTGCAACAGCACAGAATCCATGACAACCGGTATCTATTATCTCTATTTTATCATTAAGTCCGAGTTTATCTATCTCTGCTTTAAGAGCATCTCTTACTTCCACAGCACCGTAAGCACGGCAACCTGTCATACATATTCGGACTCTTGTTTTATTGGGGTCATAGGATTCTGTAAGAGATTTACGTAACGCTTCTAAATCCTCTGGTTTCTTTAATTTCTCCATAAAATATCCTCAACTTCCACATAAATAGTTATTAGTGAATAATATTTGAAAGAAAATTGGACAGTCTACTATCAATATTCTTTAAGAATTTTTTGGACAGTCTTATTTGTCAACTTTCCATAGTATCTATCATTTATCATCATAACAGGCGCAAGGAAACATGTTCCAAGGCAAGCCACAGTTTCAAGGCTAAATTTCAGATCAGGCGTGACATCGCCATTTTTAATGCCAAGTTCACGTTCAATAGCTTCAAGGATATTCTTTGACCCGCGAACATGACATGCAGTCCCACGACAAACTTTTATAACATACTTTCCTGACGGCTTAAAACGGAATTGGGCATAAAACGTTGCAACGCCATAAGCACGACTTAATGGTATATGCAAGTGCTGGGCGATCTTTTCTAACACGGGCATTGATAGATAGCCATATAATTCCTGCGATGCCTGCAAAAGTGGAATTAAAAGGCTTTCATCACCTTCATTGAAGTTTTTAAACAACTCATCTAATTTATTAAGGTCTAGCTGATTAGCGTTTGACTTTGTTGAAGTTTCCATATACTCCCTCATTGTTTAAGGTGCTTTTTTGATCAACATAGTGAAAAAAGTCTGATAAAAAAGCATAGTTCTTTCTTTTTGACCATTTTTGTACTAGAACCTATAATATATAAACAGATTATATGATAGCATACATAGATAAATAGATCAAGAATTAATGTTCTGAAGACCTATTACCTATTATGCCTAAAAACATAGTTCGGTCAGACTTATAATCTGTTCATTACTATAAGTTTAACCTATTACCTTTGTCGGAAAGATGCATATCGCCCCTAACGTTTTTAGAACCAAATAATGTAAAAGACCACTTTTATATTTAATCTCACCGTTGAATTTTCTTGATTTTTGCAGATCAACTTCTACTATCCTTCTCTTAAAATCATCAATTATCTCTTGATTTGTTATTACTGCAAACAATTCTTGTTCCACGCTATAACTTATATAATCAAAATTAGTAGAGCCAATGATCAAAATGCTTTCGTCTATTAACATAGCTTTAACAATGTCCTAAGACCAGTAAAAAATTATTGAAAAATGAAATGCAGTACATTATAATGAGAATGGGATGTTTATTTAGAATTCAGATAGCTCTAAAGAATTTGAGTTAGAGTATAAGAGGTGACAGGTAAGGAAAGTAATATGATCTTTACAGCTTTTTGGAGCATAAAAATGTTTTGAAAGATGGGGCGCAGTACAGGGTGCAGTACACAAGTTTGGTAAAACTAATAATTATATTTTTAATTTTATACTGTTATTTGTCATTTTTTTTTAAAAAGCCAGACATGGATATTACAGCAATTAATCACGATGATACATTCACATTAGCAGAAAAATTCGCTCCTAGATTGCATTTAAATGGTAAAGAGTTCTTTGGATTAAAAGATCTCTTTGTTGTTTTTCATCCAGACAAACCAGTTATTGCATATCATTTATTTTGGGAGGATGACATTGATTTTCCAAATGATGGACAACCAAATGATCACGAAATTATTTGGGTGCAATACAGCCACGATAAAAGTAAAGTTATTAGTTTATGGACATATTGGCATGGCAAAATTTTGGAAAAACGCTTTTCTAATAAAGAAGTGGTTAAGAATCCTGATGTTTATATACAATGGGGGAAACATGGTTCTCTTCCACAAAAATGGGATCAGGGATTTAGTATTAGACCCGGAATGGAAATTTATATTCATTATTTTTTGTGTCGATATATCCATAAACATAATAGATCAGTTTTATCAACTAATTGGCCTGAAAGATTTGATGGAAATTTTAGGGACTATTTAACTTTCTCCAATATATTAGAACTCAATAAATTAATATCAAAAGAGAAGATTTTGGTGTGTATCGATTCTAATAATAAAATACGGATTCTTTTCAAGGAGAATTTTTCCTATAAAATAGAATGGCCGACATAAAAAATTTAGTTTTTCTATCATTTTTAATTCCAAATTAGTGATGAGAATATGTTAAACATGGGTAATTTATGATGTATAATATATTATTATTAATTATTGCATTCCCATTCATTCTAGTTATTTTCTCATTCTTTTTTTATCATATACGTTGGCATCAGAATGAAAAAAGTTCAGCAGTAAAAGAAAAGGGGCTTCCTGATTTTCTCTATAAAAATTTCTACTTTAAAAAGAGTTTTTGGTGGTTTTTAATCTTCACCTTTGTTATATGCATATTGTTGATGTTTTTTTCCTATTTTAAATGCCTAAAACAGTTACCTGAGGGATTTTTTCTGTGCTTATGTTTATTAATTCTAAGGTTTAGCTACACTAATTCACTAAGACTTCTTGATTTTTACCTCACCGAATATGGAAATGAATATCATTGGATAGATGGATATAAAAGAAAAGAAAAGTTTCGTCTGATTACTGCTGAATGGCAAAAGAAGACATACCATTCGCTTTTTATGATGTTGTCAAAATTGAGATCTCAAACGGGTGATCTAAGTTTAATACTAGACTATTTAAAAAAATGGGGAAATGAAAATGCTGATTCTATAACCAAGAAGATGATAAAGAATTTTTTTGACAATGAACCCATGTATAAGCATATTTCCTACGAAAGATCAGAAAAATTTGGTCCTCTTGATTTGTTGAATGATATGCTCAATAATTTGAGTAGTTTTGATATTTTTGCAAACCGTATGATGTACTATTGGATTTTAAAACTACGCCACTCAGATTTACGATGGTTAAAAATTGTCATTCATCCATTATTTCAGTTTATCGTAACAACATTAGTAGGAAGCTGCTTTTATATTTATTTATTCAAAGATAATCATTTCTATTTATCTGGGATATTTCAGGCTATAATTTTTGGATTAATAACAAATATTGGATTTGCAACAGTGCTTTTTGCAACCATATTATATTCCCAAAAGGGTTCAGCAATATTAATAGAAAGAATAATCGATCTTAAAGACGATTTGTTAATTCAAAAAATCCGGAATCATGCTATCTTTAACGTTCTAATTGTTTTCTTTATTTATGGGATTGGATCATTTTTATTATTCCATAATGAGAATACTATAAAACCAAGAAATATACAAATATTTATTTTTTCATTTGTTACATCCATAACAGCATTTAGTATATTTATCTATTCTCTTTATTCTGCTCATAGAATTGCATTTAATACTAAAGTAATACATAAAAAAAAGCTTCAAGAAGTTTTGTCAAAATATAATATGGATAATCCATTTTATTATATAATAATGGATTATATAATTAAGGTTGACTCTGTCGAAGAATGGTTTTTAGGAACAAGGATTATTCTATCATTTTTTATCCCTCAATTATTAGCTTTGTTACAAGTCGTTGTTGGTCTTGCTAAATAAACGTAGCGAAATATGGTGCTATATGTATTTCAAAATTATAAACAGATTGTATTGTTTTTCTGTTCAAGATATGATGGAGATACAGTGTAGGATTGATTTTTCTATCAAGTTAAAACATCATTTAATATCGGATTTGATCTGTTGAAGGATATTTTCAAACGTATCAGCGGGATCAGGAGATTGATATATCGGTCGCCCAATGACAATATAATCTGCACCATCTAAAAAGGCTTGTGATGGAGTCATAACGCGTTTCTGATCGTCACCTGCTAATTTTTCTATCCTAACTCCGGGTGTAAGTATGACGAAATCATTTCCTAATTCGCTTCTTATCAATTTGATCTCTTTGGGAGAAGCGACAACACCATCAAGTCCTGCGGATTTAGCAAGTTTTGCCAAATGTATAATCTGTGATTCCAAGTCTCTTTTTGTGTCATAAATGGTCTGTAACTCTTTAATATCCATACTTGTTAATACTGTTACACCGAGCAAAATAGGTTTTTTAATGCCTAATTGAATAGCTTTTAATTTTGTTGCAGAT
>DTPJ01000018.1 GCA_011334435.1 Candidatus Poribacteria bacterium
AACAGCACCAGCGGAAAATATCGCTAATTCCTGCGTTTCTTTATCAATGCCATAGCATCCGATAACTGCCCCAGAATCGTCTAATATCAGATCAACAGTTGATACGTTATCAACAAACTTGATGTTTAATTCGTTAGCTTTTTGCATTAACACTTTGACAATGACGGGACCTGTGTCAGCACCTTTTCCACAGGCACGAGGGAATCTAGCACCATCACTGAGTATTTGGACGAATTTCCCATCTTCTGTTTTGTCAAAATCTGCCCCCCATTTTTCCAAATCCATAAATCTATCAGGTGCATTGAAGGCAATATTTTTGCTCAATTCTGGCTCGCAGAGTAATCCGCCTTTTACCATGATGTCAATCCAATGTTCTTTGGGACTATCATTGGGATCGGCATGACCAAAGGCGGCTCCGAATGCCATCCAATCTGATGCGGCGCTTTTTGTGCATCCGCTTTCGCCAGAGACACCTTTATTGACGATGATAACATCAGCACCGTTGATTTTAGCCTCAATTCCAGCCCTTAATCCAGCTCCACCAGAACCTATGACTAAGACATCTGTTTTATAAAATTTCATATAGCATTTCCTCAATATAGCAGTCAACCAAATTAATAAAGGGATTTCACAAAAATTAATTTATTTGACAACAAGCATCCAGCATTAAGTATCCTCTCCCATAAGATGCTTCAAATGTATGACAACAGATTCTGAAATAGCTTTTGGCTCATAACCGCCTTCAAGTGCAGAGACAACTCGTCCTCCGCAGGTTTCTTCTGCAACTTCCATAACTATATCTGTAAAAACTCCATAAGATTCAGAGGTTAATTCTGTTCCACCTATCGGATCGTCTTTATGTCCATCAAAACCTGCTGATATGAATATAATATCTGGATTGAAACGTAATCCCATAGGCTTAAACTTCTTCTGAAAAATATCTATATACAGATCAACACCTGCGCCAAAGGGAACAGGGACGTTCAAGGTATATCCTGCTCCGGCGCCTTTTCCCGTTTCATAAGCTCTTCCTGTTCCCGGATAAAACGGAAATTGATGGACAGAAAAGTAGAATACAGACGGATCCTCATAAAAGATATAATGTGTGCCATCTCCATGATGGACGTCCCAATCAACTATAAGGATTTTATTCAAGCCGCGTTCCTTTTGGGCATATTTTGTCCCAATAGCCAGGTTATTAAATAGGCAAAATCCTTTTCCTGTGTCAGCAAGGGCATGATGTCCCGGCGGTCTGACAGCAGCAAATGCGTTATCTACCTCACCATCAAGGACTGCATCTATGGCTTTTATAACTCCACCAACCGCAAGCAATGCGACGTCGTATGAGTCCCTTGAAACGCCTGTATCAATTTCAAGATTACCGCCACCACGATTACAGAATTCTTTTAGAAACTTTACATAGCTTTCTGTATGTATATATTGCACTTGCTCAACTGATGCGGGAGACGGCTCCAAAGGGATAAGTTTTTCTGTGAGACCAGAACTTTTGACGCCATCAATGATAGCCATCAGCCGTTGTGGACTTTCTGGATGAAAAGGACCGGCATCGTGTTTAAGATAGTCAGGATGATATACAAACCCAGTTCGTTTTTTAGTTTTCATTCTCTTTATCCTATAATATATCTTGAGGGATTACCTCACCTTTTATTAAGTCTTCGTAAGTCTCTCTTTTACGGACAACAAAATATTTATCACCAATAACCATAACTTCTGCCACTTTTGGGCGCGCATTATAGTTTGATGACATAACAAATCCATAAGCACCTGCACTGAATATTGAAAGCAGATCGCCCTCTTGGACAACATTAATTTTTCTATCTTTTGCGAAACAATCCGCAGACTCACAGATAGGACCGACAATATCAGCGGTCATTTCCTCTGTTCCATTAATTTTTAAGGGACGTATATTGTGATAGCTATCATAAAGTGCTGGTCTGATAAGATCATTCATTCCAGCATCTACAATAACGAATGTTTTCGTTTCTGTCTGTTTTATATAGACAACTTTTGTGACCAATATGCCTGCGTTTCCAACAATAAATCTTCCCGGTTCCAATATTAACCTTCTTCCAGTAGGTTTTACTAATGGTAGTATCGCTTCTGCAAATTGCTGAGCGGTTGATGGGTTTTCTTCGTTATAGATGATCCCTAATCCTCCGCCTATGTTCAATGTCTTTATATTTATGCCAACTTTTTCAAGATCGCTGATAAGCTTAGAAAGCCTTTTCAGAGATTCAACATAAGGTTCTGTTGAAACTATCTGTGACCCTATATGTGCATGAATGCCAATCACATCAAGATTAGGCATATTATTCGCTTCTGTGAAATATTCAATAGCATGATCTATCGCTAAACCGAATTTATTTTCTTTCTTACCAGTTGTTATATGCTTATGAGTTCCTGGGTCTACATCAGGATTAACGCGAAGGGCTATTCTTGCTTTTTTGCCGAGATTTCCTGCGACACGATTTATAGCTTTCGCTTCTGACATTGACTCAACATTAAACATTAGAATATCCGTTTTAAGTGCATATTCTATCTCTGAATCCGTCTTCCCAACTCCTGCGAAAACGATATTTTGTGGATTAAATCCCGCTTTTATCGCCTTATATAGTTCACCACCAGATACTATATCCGCTCCTGAACCTTCATTAGCAAGAGTTTTGCATATCGCAAGATTTGCGTTGCTTTTCATGGAGAAACATATAAGATGATCTATCCCCGAAAAAGCGCTATCAAGTTTTTTGTAATGATCAACGATTGTCCTTTGGCTGTAAAGATAAAAGGGAGTGCCAACCGATTCTGCTACATCAGATACAAGCACTTCCTCACAATAAAGCTCGTTGTTTTCGTAATGAAAGAAATCCATAATCTCATATCCTCATTGTTTGCAATTTGATTAGTTTAAATCACCCTCGCCCTTACCTTCTCCCATCAAGTGAGAGAAAGCTTGGAGAAAGACCTTTTTATTGTAATCATTAAAAATACCATAAAATCTCCATTTGAATGAATTTTGAATAATTAATCGGGGAATAAAATTAGCAATGTCTCTCTGGATTCCCGCTGCAGTTTACCCCTGCGGAAGTAGGGGCGGGAATGACACTGTGCGTGTATTCGTCATTCCTGCGGAAGCAGGAATCCATTCTCAGCGATTACCCAATTATTTAATCAAACTACATAAAAAGGGAAATTTAGAGGGATTTTCCTAGACAATCTATTTTATAGACGATCTAATTGAATAATAATATTTCCCAATTGAAACACATAGTTAATATTGTCATTTTGAATTGTCATTTTGATAGAATAGAGAAATCTCAAAAAGGACCCTTCGCTTCGTTAGAGACCCTTCGCTTCGTTCAGGGTGACACATAAAATGTCATTTTGAGCGGAGCGAAAAATCTTCTTAAGCGAATAGAGAAATCTATTTAGATGTTTTACTTCGTTCAGCATGATAAATAATACCTTACTTACATAGCTTCACTTACATAGCTTCTGGTGCAGATATTCCAAGCAATGCCAGACCATTTTTTATAACTGTCCTTACACAGTCAACTAAAACAAGCCTAGCATTTGATAACTCTATATTATCGCTATCTAAGACCTTGCATTTATTGTAAAATGAGTGAAAAACCGCGGCTAATTCCTGAACATATTTAGTAATTGTATGTGGAGTCATATTTATCGCACTATCATAAACTGTATCAGGAAAATCAGCTAATTTTTTGATCAAATCAACTTCTTCAGGTTCTTTGAGCAACGATAGATCGGCGTTTTTTATCGTCTTTATGCCTTTCTCTTCCTTTTGCTTAAAGATACTGCATATTCTGGCATGGGCATATTGGACATAAAACACAGGGTTTGACTCTGCTTGTTGAACAGCTAAATCCATATCAAAATCAAGATGAGCGTTTGTGGAACGCATTAAGAAAAAGAACCTTGCTACATCAACCGCAAACTGCCTTCCAACTTGTTCGGAGAGTTCATCAATCAATTGTTTAAGCGTGACAAATTGTCCAGCACGTTTGGACATTCTGACCGCTTCACCGCCACGAAGCAGGTTTACCTGCTGGACTATCAATATTTCAAGCCAATCATAAGGTAGACCAAGTGCCTGCATTCCCGATTTCATTCTTGGGATATAACCATGATGATCGGGTCCCCATAAGTCTATAACCTTTTTAAATCCACGTTCGGACTTATCCAAGTGATAAGCTAAATCTGGCACAATATATGTCACTTCGCCATTGCTTTTGACGATAACCCGGTCTCTATCATCGCCAAAAAATGTTGACTTAAACCATATAGCACCGTCTTTTTTATACGAATATTGATTTTCATGGATTATGTTAAGGACAACGTCCATCTTTCCAGAGTCACGAACAGCCTTTTCACTTGCCCAAAGATCAAATTCAACGCCGAAATCTCTTAGGTCCTGTTTTTGTCCATCTAATATCTTTTTTAGTCCGATATTTCTGAAAGTTTCAAGCCTTTCTTCCTCTGCTATATTTAGAAACTTGTCTCCATATTCGTCTATGATCTCACGGGCTAAATCTTTTACATAATCCCCATGATAGCCATCTTCAGGAAAAGGCACGTCTTTACCAAGTAATTGCAGATAACGGGCATTTATAGACCTTGCAAAAGTGAAAACTTGCCCTCCTGCATCGTTCACATAAAACTCTCTTTTTGCATCATAACCGATAGCATTAAGCAAATTGACGATTGAATCGCCGACTGATGCAGCCCTTGCACTGACGACATTTAATGGTCCTACGGGATTTGCACTGACAAATTCAACTTGGACTTTTTCGCCAGCACCTATATTAGTTTTGCCATAATCCTTGCCCATTTCTTGGATAGACAGCAATATTTCGTTCAACCATTCATGTTTTAGAAAAAAATTTATAAAGCCTGGTCCTGCTATCTCAACTTTGTCTATTATATCTCTCTCATCAATAAACTGAACTATTGCCTCAGCTATCTGTTTAGGAGGCATTTTCGCTTGTTTTGTCAGCATTAATGGTAAAGATACGGAAAAATCGCCATATTCTCTCTGATCAGGCTTTTGGACATTGAACTCTGGAATGTCAAGTGACCCTATTAATTTTGCTTCTATTGCTTTATTGACAGCGGTTAAAACTATATTTTTTAATTCTTCTCTTATAGATGCTAAAATATTTCCATTGTTTTTCAACATGATCTATTAACTCCAAGTAGATAGTAATTAGTGATCAGTAATCTGTGATCAGTAATCAGTAATCTGTAATCAGTGATCTATGACAAATCTAATGTCAATCTTCGCCATCATAAGTGGTCTTTGGAGCGTCACCCCAAAGTCTTTCTAAACTGTAGAATTCCCGCGCTTCTTTTGTAAATATATGAACTATAACATCAATGTAATCAAGTAATATCCATGTTGCTTTTCTTTCACCTTCGCTATTCCAGAGCTTAACATCTTTTTCATCAAGACTTTCTTTGATCTTCTCTGCTATGCCTTGAACATGAGTATCTGAGTTACCAGTGCAAATAACAAAATAATCCGTTATAGAAGATATTCCCTTTAAGTCAAGAATTATTATATCCAAAGCTTTTCTATCATAAGCTGACTTCGCTGCTAATTCGGCGATCTCTGCCCCGCTAATCTCCAATTAATATAACCTCCTTGATTTGATACAATTCAAATAATATGTTCTCAACCTTTTTTGATAAATAAAGCACCAACTATATTGTTCCATGCCTCTATGCTTTCTAAATGAATCATTATCCTTTTACTTAAAACATAAGCAAGTTTTATATTCATAGCTTCCAATAATGCCTTGTCAAGTTCTCCGTTGAATGCTAAATTCCTTATTAGATCAACGCCCTCATAATCTCTGTTAGGTTCTGCTGAATCTGATACATATATTATTTTATCCAACAACGACATTTCTTTTGAACCTGTGCTATGAGTTTCTATTGCATGTAATATTTCAGGATCATCAATGCCAAATTCCAACTTCGCTATATTTGCACCGACAACTCCATGTAAAAGCGATGGCTGAATCAAAGTTATACTGTCAATCATTATTTTGTGATTATGTGCATAAATTAGAAGTTCTTTTTTAGGCATATTTTTGGCACAATCGTGCAATATTCCAGCCAAATATGCTTTTTCCTCGTCTGAATTGAGAACTTTAGCTAATTGTTTCGCCATATCTCCCGTCGCCAGAGAATGTGTATATAACTTTTTGCTAAGTCTTTGTTTTAACTCATCTATGATTTCGTTTTTTGTCATTTTCAAGTATGCTTTCCTCTGACAATATATTATCAATAGTATATTCCTCGTTCAGCCATTTGCCAAGATCGATCAACTTGCATCGTTTTGAGCAAAAAGGAAAATTAGGAGGCAAATCCTTTTTAATATTGAACGCAACCTTTTTCCCACATATTGGGCATTTAATCGTTTTTATCATAGTAGTTTTAAATTAAAATAACCAATGACATTTTATGTGTCACCCTGAACGAAGTGAAGGGTCTCTAACAAAGTGAATAGATCAAACACAAAATGACAAAGACTCCGATTTTTACTTATATAATCCGTTTTCATAAATATAACTTTCAACTGACGATGGGACAAGATATTTAATTGATTTTCCCTGACGAATTCGCTGTCTTATATCGCTGGAAGAAATATCAACATTTGTTACATCAACTATGTGAATTTTTTTCAAAATTTTCTCATTAGCATAGCTAATATCATAACCAGGACGATTGATCCCGATAAAACTGCATATTTCAAGCAATTTATCTATGTTTTTCCAAGATGGCATTTCAAGGATCGCATCAGCACCAACGATCCAATATATTTCTACATCACTTCCATATAATTGTTTTAACTCTTTAACAGTTTCTATTGTATATGATCTTCCTGGTCTGTCAAGTTCAATGCGTGAGACCTCAAAATGTGGATTATCTTCCGTTGCTAAAATTGTCATATTATATCTATGATTGGCATCTATTATTTCATTGTTGTTTTTATGAGGAGGTCTTGCACATGGTATAAAGAGGGCTTTATCAAACTTGAATAGTTCATAAACTTCTTCTGCACAGATAAGATGTGCTATGTGTGGGGGGTTAAATGTCCCTCCCATAACTACCAGTTTCAAATTTCCGCCTTTCTTCTAATTTCCATTTCCATTGATGAGAATTTTCTCTCAAATTCCCTCTCCATTGATGTTTTCAAGGGTAGGTTTTTGTGTAAACCTTTGAAATATGGAGTTTTTAACGCCGTTAAGAGTGAAATATTTCCTAGTCAAAAGCAATAGAAAGAACAAAAGCTATAGAGGAACGAAATATAAAAACGCTGTTTTTAAGCCATTTTTGTTTGAGCCATTTTTATATATCACTCCTTCGGAGTTTAGGTTTTTGTATTTTACTTTTCTATAAATATAACGCTCCTATCGGAGCTTGAAGCGACTTATTTTGTGCGGTTTTATGAAACAAACTACCATTGTCAGCTTCCTTAATTGGATTTTTTCTCAAAATTCTTCTCCTTTGGTAGAAGTTTTTCTTAAAATTCCTCTCCCTTGATGAGGTCTTTATCAAAATTCCTCTCCCTTGATAAGATTTTTTTCTCAGATTTCCTCTCCCTTGATGGGAGAGGGTAAGGGTGAGGGTGATTTAAACCAATCAAGATTTCAAACAATTTTGCCTTATTACTTCTATCACTCCGTCTATATTCTTGATAACATCATTATTCCAAAATCTTAATACCTTGAACCCTTGATTATTGAGCCATCTATCTCTTTCTTCATCATATTCTTTGCTTGTTGCATGTTGCCCGCCATCTATTTCAATTATTATTTTCTTTTCAAGACAGATGAAGTCAACTATATAGTTCCCAAGAGGATGCTGTCTTCTGAATTTAAGGCTATCTAATTGTCTTCCCCGCAAATATCCCCAAAGTAATCTTTCTGCATCTGTTGAGTTTTTTCTAAGACTTCTGGCTAAATCAGTGAGTTCAGATTTCATTTAACTCACCCCTATCCTGACCTTCACCTGCCAAAGTGGAAGGAATTTGTTGTTATTATAGATCACCTTTCTTGTTTAATATAATATCTGTCCAACCCTTTAAACTTCTGTCATTTGCTCCATATTTCTGTTATAGCGTTATCTGTCAATTTTGTTCTATTGTCTGATCTGTCCACTGCCGAAGATGATATACTTTTGGCTTGTCAGGTCCTCTAATCCCATAGGTCCTCTGGAAT
>DTPJ01000087.1 GCA_011334435.1 Candidatus Poribacteria bacterium
CGATAGTTGAGGCTATCTGTGAATTTTATATATCACCTGATTCAAAGTGGGACATTACAATTCCGGGTCTAGTCTTTGAAAAATTACGAAATGAATTTCCAAATAAGGAACAGCGTATTGTTCAAGAAGTTGAAATGCAAAGGCAACCTCCTAACAACATACATCCTAACAACATACAGCAGATAATTCGATTAGATGAAAGGGTTATATTTTTTTCAGATGATAGGAAAACATTTGTTCAAATAGGGAATAGGCTCTTATCCATAAATCATTTAAAACCTTATACTTCATGGAGTGAATTTAAAACTAAAATTGAATGTGCTTTCAACGCCTTTTGTAATTCAACCGAGATAAAAGGATTACAAAGGATAGGTCTAAGGTATATAAATCATGTTGAAATTATAGGCAAGCAAATAAAATTAGAAGATTATTTTAATTTTAGACCTTTTCTTGGAGGTGAATTGCCTAAAAATATCATTAGCTTTATAGTTGGTTGTCTAATTCCTTCCTCTGACAGTCGTGATTTATGCAAACTTGAAATATCAGATGCCATGCCAAATAAAGAAGGGAATAAGTCATTTCTTTTGGATCTTTATTATTACTTGAATCAGCCATTAGCTATCCCTATAAATGAGGTTTTGGATTGGGTAGAATTAGCTCATCAGAATATTGAAAAAATATTTGAGGCGTGTATAACAGATCAGCTTAGAGAATATTTCAACAAGGAGATAGAATGATGTCAACCAAATATTTCGAGCTCCTCTCCATACCGTCGATAAATAAACAGGTTGTCAATCAAAATGTAAATTTGAATGAAGATCGCAACTCAAACATATATGAAGTTGCAAAGGTATGGATAAAAGAATCTTTAAGTGCAAATGTTGATATTACAAGTTCTATAGAAAAAATGTTAAAAAATCTTGTTTTGAAAGGAATATATATTCCTAACCCAGAGGAAGTAAAAAATTATCTCTATCATTATCCCGACATTGCTGACGTAGTTGAATCTGCTTGCATAGAAACCAGAAACCGTTTTAAACCATCTACGCAACTATCGTTAGAACTTTATAGAGACCCTGAGATTGATGACGAGTATTTAACTCTCTATATTAGGCAGAAGGAGTATGATGATAACATTATGGATATTATTGAAGACATATGGCTAATCTATAGTGATGAACTTGTATTAAGATCCGGGGATTTTCTCGTAACCACAGATTTTGACTATCCGAGGTAGTTTCATGGCTTTTAAATGGTCTGAATATCTTGATCTAGCCCAATTTCTTTTTTCAAATAGTAATAACTTTCATCAAATTACAAGGGAATCTGCATATAGATCGGCTGTCAGCAGGGCTTATTATGCTGCATTTTGTCATTCAAGAGAATATGCTCGCGCTAAATATAACTTTATCCCTACAGGAACGGGTAAAGATCATAAATCCATAAGAGATGAACTCAAGAAAAATGGATTGATTAGAGTAGCGAATAAATTAGAAGTTATACATCAATGGCGAAAAAAGTGCGATTATGATAATGATGTTAATAACATTGACATTATAACTCAAGAAGCAATCAAGGAAACAATTGACATATTTCAGACTATTCAGATTTAATGAAATTTATTGCAATATAAGCGAATCTAATAGAAAAAAGTTAAAAAGCAAAATCAAGTAATATCAATATCAGGTAAAGTGTATCTATGGAGGCAAAAATGAATGTGCTTGTTATTGGCGGTGGCGGTAGAGAACATACATTAGTTTGGAAAATTGCTCAAAGTCCGCTTGTTAAAAAAATATACTGCATACCGGGCAATGCAGGAATTGACAAATTGGCTGAATGTCTAAAAATGGACATAGAAGGCAATTTTGATCAATTAGCAGAGTTTGCAAAAGAAAAAAATATAAACCTCACTGTTGTAGGACCAGAAGACCCGTTAGCAAATGGGATCGTTGATCATTTCCAGAAGTTTGATCTCAAAATTTTCGGACCCACAAAATCAGCGACAGAGATTGAATCTAGCAAGGTATTTTCAAAAGAGTTTATGATCCGCCATAATATTCCTACTGCCAAAGCCGAAATTTTTGACGATCCAGATAAAGCTAAATCATACATAAAAAAGGTTGGAGCGCCGATAGTCGTCAAAGCTGATGGTTTGGCAAAAGGCAAAGGTGTTTTTCCTTGTAGAGAGTTACAAAAAGCCATTGATGCTGTTGATTTAATAATGATAAACAGAGAATTCGGCGATGCAGGAAACAAGATCGTTGTTGAGGAATTTATGGAAGGCGAAGAAGCCTCTTTTATCGCCTTTACAGACGGAAAAACCGTCCTGCCAACGGCTTCATCTCAGGACCACAAGCCTATTTTTGACGGGGACAAAGGACCAAATACTGGTGGAATGGGTGCATATTCTCCTGCCCCTGTTGTCACTGATGAAGTTCATGAACTTATAATGGAAACTATAATGAAACCGACTATTAAAGGCATGCTTGCCGAAGGAATACCATATAAAGGTGCGTTATATGCGGGATTGATGATCTCAGATGGCAAACCAAGAGTTGTTGAATTTAACGCACGTTTCGGTGACCCCGAAAGCCAAGCAGTTTTGCCGAGAATGAAAAGCGATATTGTGCCTATTATAATGGCTTGCATTGATGGCACGCTTGATAAAATGGAAATAGAATGGACAGAGCGACCCGCGGTCTGTGTTGTTATGGCTTCAAAAGGTTATCCCGGAAGCTATGAGAAAGGCAAGGTTATCTCTGGACTAAATGACGTCTCTAAAATGACAGATGTAATGGTCTTTCATGCGGGAACAGCTAAAAAAGATGGCGAGATCGTTACGTCTGGAGGCAGAGTATTGGGAGTTACCGCTTTGGGTGACACAATTAAAGATGCCATAGATAAGGCTTATGACGCAGTGAAGAAAATATCTTTTGACGGTGCTTATTATCGTAACGATATTGGATATAGAGCGTTAAATAGAAGCAAAATTTGATAAATAAAGAAAGGAGATAAAGACAATGGGGAAAAAGATTAAAATAACTGCTGGAAATGTCAGTATGGAAGCAGAACTAAATGATACCGCAACAGCACAAAAAATCTGGGATGCTTTGCCTATTGAACAAAGGGGCAATACTTGGGGATATGAGATATATTTCTCTATCCCAGTTAAAGCCAAAGAGGAAAACGCAAGAGAAGTCGTTGATTTAGGCGATATCGCATATTGGCCCCCTGGTTCAGCTTTCTGTATATTTTTCGGACCTACGCCTGCCAGTAGGGGCGATGAATGTAGGGCAGCAAGTCCTGTCAATGTAGTTGGAAAACTGCTCGGAGACCCAAAAGATTTCCGTAAAGTTGCAAATGGAACTAAAGTTATAATAGAGAAAGCCGAGTAAATTTTATTATCAGAAAAACGATAAATTATAATCGTCAAATTAATTTTGGGAAATCTACGAGATGCTTCACTTTGCTTAGTATGACAAGTCATCAAAATAGTTATTCTAAGCAAAGTGAGGAATTTTTTTGTGCTTATTATAATTTATATCTTGTATACTTTATATTTTGGAGATTACTCATGTTTGAGATAAAGAAAAAAGAACAGCTTGCGCCTATCATTTATCAGATGGAAGTATCTGCCCCGAGAGTAGCAAAGAAGGCACTGCCGGGACAATTTATCATAATAAGAATTGACGAGTATGGCGAACGTATACCTTTAACGATCAAAGATAGCGATCCTGAAAAAGGCACGATAACCATAGTTTTTCAGGTTGCAGGGAAAACTACAACTCAATTATCTACATTGAACGTCGGTGATAGCATACTTGACCTTGTCGGTCCATTAGGAAATCCAACAGAACTGCCTGAGGGAAAATCAAATGTTATCTGCGTCGGCGGAGGGGTTGGCACTGCTTGCATGTATCCGCAAGTCAAAGAACTTTCAAAACGCGGTAGTTATGTCACCGCGATAATTGGGGCAAGGACAAAAGAATTAGTCTTATTAGAAGAAGATTTTCGGAAATATGCCAGCAGGCTTATTATCTGCACTGACGATGGGTCTTATGGAGAAAAAGGATTTGTATCCGGTGTTTTAAGAAGGTTGCTTGATGCTGGCGAAAGACCTGACCTTGTCATTGCGATAGGTCCTTTAATGATGATGAAAGTTTTGGCTGATGTGACAAGAGAATATGGCGTTAAAACGATGGTAAGCCTTAATCCTATAATGGTTGATGGAACGGGCATGTGCGGAGGATGTAGAGTAACAGTAGGGGGAGAAGTAAAATTTACATGCGTTGATGGACCTGAATTTGACGCTCATAAAGTAGATTTCAATGAACTTATGATGAGGCAAAGATATTATCTTGATGAGGAAAAAGTGTCAAAAGAAAAACATGCCTGCAAATTGCAATTAGGAGGGAATCAAAATGCTTGAGAAAAAAACGAAAATGCCTGAACAACCGCCAGAAGAACGTATATGCAACTTTGACGAGGTAGCTCAGGGATATACAGAGGAACAAGCAATTTTGGAAGCGTCAAGATGCCTCCAATGCAAAAAGCCAGCTTGTGTTGAAGGTTGTCCAGTAGGGATAAATATACCAGCTTTCATCGCCAAAATAAAAGAAAGGGATTATAAATCTGCCATAGATATTATTAAAGAGAGGAATAATCTTCCAGCTATCTGTGGTCGCGTATGTCCACAAGAGACACAATGCGAGGAAATGTGCGTAATGGGAAGGCGATATGAGCCTGTCGCAATTGGTCGGCTTGAACGATTTGCATCTGATTGGGAATTAAAACATCAACCAGAAAAAGTCAAACCATCAGTGGAAAAAAACGGCACAAAAATAGCTGTCATTGGCAGTGGACCCGCAGGATTGACAGCAGCTGCTGACCTCGCAAAAATGGGATATGATGTCACTATATTTGAGGCTTTCCATACTCCCGGAGGAGTTTTAGTCTATGGGATACCAGAATTCAGAATGCCAAAGGATATAGTCAAAAAAGAGGTTGAATATGTCCAAAATTTAGGTGTGAAAATAGAGACAAACGTTATCGTAGGGAAAACCGTTACTATTGACGATCTAAGAGAGGAAGGATTTAAAGCATTTTTCCTATCTACTGGTGCAGGATTGCCTGTTTTTTTGAGAATTCCCGGTGAAAATCTTGCTGGCGTCTATTCCGCAAACGAGTTTTTGACAAGAGTTAATCTTATGAAGGCATATCGGTTTCCAGAATATGATACTCCGATAAAAGTTGGAAAACGTGTCGCAGTCGTCGGAGGCGGAAATGTCGCTATGGACGCTGCAAGAGTGGCTAAACGTCTCGGCGCCGAAGAAGTTATGATAATTTATAGACGTTCCGAAGTTGAAATGCCCGCAAGACATGAGGAAATTGAACATGCAAAAGAAGAAGGCATTAAATTCTTTTTACTTACTGATCCAATAGAAGTGCTTGGCAATGACAAACTGCAAGTGAGAGGGCTTAGATGTATAAAAAACAAGCTCGGTGAACCAGATATGAAAGGAAGGCGAAGACCTGTCCCAATTCCCGGATCTGAGTTTGAAATTGAGATAGATAATCTCATCGTCGCTATAGGGACAACGCCAAATCCTGTCATAACAAAAACTACTCCCGGATTAGAAGTGCAGGTATGGGGCGGAGTTGTTACAAAAGACGACTCAGGATTGACTTCCATTGACGATGTTTGGGCTGGTGGAGATATTGTCAGTGGTGCTGCTACTGTCATAAGCGCAATGGGAGCAGGGAAAAAGGCTGCAAAGGCGATAGATCAATATATAAAGCAAAAAATAAATGTGCAGAATGAGAGATGATCCATTTTCCATTTTAATTTAGGTAACACTTCTTGAAACGATTAAAAATCCATCCTTTTCAAAAGGGGATAAAGGGCATACGCATTAAGTTAAGGATTTTTAACCCCGAAGGGGTGATATATTTATAGAAAATACATAAATAAGAAATCTTTTAGCTCCGTCAGGAGTGACATATTTACCCATCATATTTCGCTCCGTTGGAGCTTTGTATTTTGGCGTTTATCGTTTCTATAAATATGGTGCCCCTTCGGGGCTAAAGACAACATTATCTCACGTTAAAAATAACGTTTTTCCCTTAACTTTATGGCTATGGGGATAAAAGGGGATTTAAAACGTTAAAAACTGAATTTGTTACTCTAATTGTGAATCATACCTGGAATGCGAGGTGAAAATGCCTGAAAAATTAGATATTTCTATTGTTTTACCGATCTATAATGAAGAAGGGAATCTGAAAGAACTTCATTCAAAGCTAACCGAAAGCCTAACTAAACTTGGATTGGAATATGAAATAATAGCTGTTGACGATGGAAGCAAGGATAACAGTTTTAATGTGCTAAAAGAGCTTGCCCAGTCTGATCCAAAGCTTAAAGTTATAAGATTCCGAACCAATTTCGGTCAAACAGCGGCAATGAGTGCAGGATTTCATCATGCAAAAGGCGATGTGATTATCACTATGGACAGCGATCTGCAAAATGATCCTGCGGATATACCAAGACTACTGGAAAAGATAGATGAGGGCTATGATGTTGTCAGTGGTTGGCGTGCGGATAGAAAAGATAAATTTTTCTCTCGCAGATTGCCATCAATTATCGCTAATAAACTCATAGTAAAAATGACTGGTGTCAAGATTCACGATTTCGGTTGTAGCTTAAAAGCATATAAAAAAGAAATCATTGATAACATAAATCTTTATGGAGAGATGCATAGATTTCTTCCTGCATTAGCTAAGTGGGCAGGTGCAAATATAACTGAGATTAAAGTCCAGCATCATCCGAGAAAATACGGCAAGTCAAAATATGGCATATCAAGAACGACAAAGGTTATCCTTGATCTTATAACGGTTAAATTTTTGCTTTCATATTCTACAAAGCCCATTAGATTCTTCGGTTATATGGGGTTAAGCTCTGGATTTATCGGATTTATCATCTGTCTTTACTTGTCAATTGGCAAGCTATTTTTCCCGTCGGAAGATACATCGCTTATAAAACGTATGCCGTTATTGCTTTTAGGTGTTCTTTTGATACTTGTTGGTATACAACTGCTGACGATGGGATTATTAGCGGAAATTATGATTAGGACTTATTACGAATCTCAGAAAAAGCCTATTTATCATATAAGAGAGATCATTGGAAAAGAGTAAAATAGATTAACAATTATTTTACATCTCAATTATTGGCATTAGCAGAGGGAGCAAAGTATATTTAGGATGCTGGTAGTGAACTCTTTTAATAACATACCTATTAGATTAACTGATGAAAGGTAGCAACATATAGTAGCTCGCCATCCAGAAATGGACGATCTAAGGAAGCAAGTTATAGAAACTGTAACAGAACCAGAGATAATACAAAAGGGAGATTTTGGAGAGTTACTGGCTATCCGCTTTTATCATAAGACATCATTAACCAGTAAATTTTTAGTCGTAGCTTACCGAGAGATAAGTCTATGTGACGGTTTTATTATAACAGCATACCTAACCAATGAACTATCAAGCAAGAGGGTAATCTTATGGAAGCGTTAAAAATTCTTGAGAAAGCAACAAAAATTAGTTGGGATTATGATGATGAGGCTGACGTGCTTTATTTGTCCATTGATGAACCACGACCAGCTTTAGGTGTAGATGTCGGTGACGGAGTTATATTACGCTATGATGAAGCAGATAATGAGTTAGTAGGTCTTACCATAATAGGACTGCGGGCAAGGTTGATTAAGAATCTATCACCTGAAAAATCGTAAAAAAATCTAACAAAAATGAAGCGAGTGATCCTATTTTTACCGCAGGAATATCTCCTAAATGGTCTGAGAATATGTTACTGGAAAACCATGTTAGAAAGGATAGATGGATATGGAAGTTACCGTTGAAGATTTAGAAGATTTAAAAAGAAAGATTGACCAAATTGAGCATGATTTGGTTGAAGTGCGAAAAAACTTAGATCAAATAACCTTTGCCGTCAGTTCTAAAATAGAGGCTGATCTGTGTTCCAAGCTTCAATGTGTAGATCGGGAAAAATTAAAGAAATGGTTTGATGAATGGTTCAAACAAATGGGCATTGACATCCAACCTATTGGGGCTGAAAAACTACAAGAGATGATGTTAAAGGAGGGTATCCGTCCCGAAGACAACATCGCGAGTAAAGGCATTATTGAAATGCGAGAGGAGTAATTTTTGATGAACTATTTCCTCTTTGATACGAGTGCGTTGGTTAAACGCTATATTCCA
>DTPJ01000341.1 GCA_011334435.1 Candidatus Poribacteria bacterium
CCAATAAGCCCGATGAATATAACCTGTGCAATAAAACTTTGTCCCAATAAACCGCCGAGAACATATCCCAATCCTAACATTATTCCACCAGCCATTGCGACTTTTCTTGGTCCAGACTTTGCCTGCCATTTTCCAGCAAATACCATTACCAAAGCGAAAGCTGCGAGACCTACCGAAAAAATGACCTGAGTTTGAGTTTTCGTAAAGTTAAAACTATTTGCAGGGTCAGGGAGTTTTCCTGTCAGATAAGGGGTAAAGACGCTCCAAGCGTATATTGCACCGAGACACAATTGAATGAGTATGGCTCCAACAACAACCAGCCATCTGTTGATGATTTTATCAGACGTTCCCATTAAACAATACCTCCATACAAAACTATTAAAAGCTAAATCTCCATAAAATTAAAAAGGGTGTCCTGTGATGAACACCCTGTTTATGAAAATCATTTACTTACTTGCTTTTGCGTCCTGCTAATAACGAGCTGACAACGCTTGGATCTGCAAGTGTTGTAGTGTCACCAAGATCGTTTACCGATCCTTCGGCGATCTTTCGGAGAATACGTCTCATGATCTTTCCGCTACGAGTCTTTGGCAATCCATCAGCGAATTGGATAACATCAGGTTGAGCAATAGGACCGATCTCTTTACGGACATGCAAGATCAACTCTTTAATGAGATCATCAGTTTTTTCAACGCCTTCACGGACAGTTACATAAGCATAAAGGGCTTGTCCTTTGATCTCGTGAGGCATTCCAACAACTGCTGCTTCTGAAACAGCGGGATGACTGACCAATGCACTTTCAACCTCAGCAGTTCCGATACGGTGACCAGAAACGTTGACGACGTCATCAATACGTCCCATCAACCAATAATCGCCATCTTCATCTATCCTACAACCGTCGCCAGTGAAGTAAATGTCGTTATACATAGTGAAGTAAGTCTCTATGAAACGTTCGTGAGCGCCATACATAGTTCTAAACATACCGGGCCAAGGTTTCTTGATGCAAAGTTTTCCACCCTCGTTAACATCACATTCAGTTCCATCATCACGCAGGACAACTGGTTCAACGCCGAAGAATGGGCGAGATGCACTGCCGGGCTTTATTGTATGTGCACCCGGTAACGGTGTAATAAGAATTCCGCCTGTTTCTGTCTGCCACCAAGTATCAACGATCGGGCATCTGTTCTTGCCGACATGCTCGTAATACCACATCCATGCCTCAGGGTTAATTGGTTCTCCAACCGTTCCTAACAAACGTAAACTAGACAGATCGCACTTGTTTACCCATTCTTCGCCTTCACGAGCCAAAGCACGAATAGCGGTAGGTGCGGTATAGAATATGTTCACTTTGAATTTATCCACTATCTGCCAGAATCTACTTGGGTCTGGATATGTTGGGACGCCTTCAAACATCAATGAAGTCGCACCATTTGCCAATGGTCCATAAACTATATAGCTATGACCTGTCACCCAGCCAATATCTGCGGTGCACCAGTATGTATCCTCATCGTGAATATCAAAGATATATTTATGTGTCAAAGCAACAAATAGCAAATAGCCACCTGTTGTATGCAACACACCTTTGGGTTTGCCCGTTGAGCCAGAAGTATAAAGAAGGAAAAGTGTATCTTCTGCATTCATAACCTCTGGTTCAGAATTGACAGACGCTTTCGCCATCTCATCATGCCACCAAGTGTCTCTGCCTTCAACCATATTAACTTGATCGCTTGTTCGCCTAACTACAATCACATTTTCTATACTTGGACATGATTTTAACGCTTCGTCTGCTATGTTCTTTAACCCTATGTTTTTACCAGCGCGTAGAGAGACATTGCTTGTAATCAACAGCTTACATTCGGAATCTTGAATGCGACTGGCAAGCGAATCTGCGCTAAATCCACCGAATACAACGGAATGTATCGCACCGATACGAGTGCATGCTAACATCGCAATTGGCAGTTCAGGGATCATAGGGAGATATATTGCAACTCTATCGCCTCTTTTAACGCCCTTACTTTTCAGGACGTTAGCAAATTTGCATACTTCACGATGCAAATCTTGGTAGGTCAATATTCTGGTATCTTCTTCAGGTTCGCCTTGCCAAATTATAGCTGCTTTGTTTTTACGCCACGTCTTCAGATGGCGGTCAAGACAGTTGTAGCTGACATTGAGCTGACCGTCTTCAAACCATTTAATATCTATGATACCCTTTGCGGTATCCCAAGTATATTCTAATGATTTGGTAGGCTTTTTATACCAGTCAAGTATTTCCGCTTCCCTCAACCAGAACTTATCAGGGTCTTTGATTGACTCCTCATACATCTGTAAATATTGTTCCATAGATTTGATGTGTGCATTCTTAGAAAATTCTGGTGGCGGAGGGAATTTTCTTGATTCCGCCATGAATGAACTGATTGTGGCTTTCTTATTCTCTGACATAAAATTTTATCCTCCTAATTGCTTAACTAAAATAAACTACTAAAATTAACTTTTCATTATTATCTTAAATTACATGATGTTACATGCTTAACCGAAAAAACCACCTAATTAAGCGATCACCCCCATTATTTTAGAAAATGCTTTTTAGGTTTGCTTTTATTATTTTAATTTTAATTGTTCATATAGAAGTTGAAAATTAACTTCGTCATTAACTAACTGCGTTGCACGTTCTATCTTCCTTTTGTCGCTTATACGCATGGTGCTCATAATGTCTTCAACTCTCTGCACTACGGTGAGAGTATCACTACGGACAACCATGATCGGCACTTCACGCTCTTCAGCCATAGCAATAATAACATCGTTCGGATAGAGATTACCCGTTAGTATTAAGCATTGCGTGTTAGTTTCAAGAGCGGCGAGCTGAATATCGCCTCTGTCTCCTCCTGTTATTACTGCCTTGCTTCTTATCTTTCGGAAGTAACTTAATGCCCCTTCAACATTCATAGCACCGACACTAAAACGTTCAACGAGTTCATCTTGTTTATGCTTACAACAAATGATCTCCCCACCCAACGATTCAGCGAGTTCACGGATCGTGACAGACATAAGGAATGGATCATTGAGAAGGACACCAAGTGTGTTGATATTTTTGCTTGCAAGATAAGGCAAAACTCTACGTTGAATATAATCAAGTTTCGGCAATTCAACTTGGTTCATAATAATTCCGACAATTTTATCGCCGAGTATATCCTTAGCCATCAGAAGGTCATCAACAAATACCTCTTTTTTTGCATTATCAAGGACAATAACATTGGCGTCTAACCGATTTATCATATCTTTTGCAGAAAGACCCAATAATGATCCTTCGCCAAATATCACTGTGCCTTCAACGATGACGACGTCTTTATCTTTTGATATTTCATTATGGGCTTTGACGAACTTTTCATCAAGTTTTAAGTCTTCTCCGCTATATGCCTGTGCGATCACATCTTGGGTCATAATAACTGGTGATATATTCTCAGGAGAATCCTTTAATTCTAACACGTCACAGACAACTGACGCGTCAGAATCAACAACGATGCCATCCATAGTTGTGGGAAATATCCCTAACATTTTCATATAGCCAACTTTGAATCCATCTGACTTTAGCCTTTTTCCCAGACCCAAAGCGGTTAAGGTTTTACCACAATATTCACAAGTTGAGGTAATAAACAACGTCTTCATTTAACAAAATCTCCTTTATTAGCAGTTAGCAAATAGCATTAGTAGATGGTAATCAGCAAGTATAAAGTATTATTCATAATGTTTAGATAGCCATTTACTAAATGCTATCTACTAATAACTACCTATATTTCCACGCTGATTCGGCAGTCAACTGCAATAGCGCCTTTTCCTACGGGCATTACCATTAAAGGATTAATATCCATTTCTATAATTTCTGGGAAATCGGTGACTAATTGCGACAATCTGACAATTGCAGTAACAATACTTTGTATATCTGTGGGTTCCTCTCCTCTGACACCTCTAAGCAATGGGAAGGAACGTATCTCATTTATCATAGCAGTTGCCTCACGGCGATCAATTGGTGCTATTCTAAATGAAACATCTTTTAAGACTTCCACATATATACCGCCTAATCCAAACATTAACATTGGTCCGAAATCAGGGTCTTTCGCCATTCCTACGATAACTTCTTTTCCACGAGGGACCATCTGATTTATAGTCACACCTAATATTAAAGCAGATGGCATAAAACGCCTTGCAGATGATATAATTTCCTCAAAAGCTCGCTCTACTTCAGCAGGACTATTGATCCCTAATCTAACTCCGCCTATGTCAGATTTATGCAGAATATCTGGCGATGCGATCTTCATAACAACGGGGTAACCGATTTGATTTGCTAACTCTATGGCTTCATGTCCAGTCTCCGCCAAACCTATTTTGGGGACAGTAAAACCATATTCAGTTAAGACTTCCATAGCATCTGACCCTGCAATTGTATGTTCGCTTTGTTTTTCAGCTTTTGCTAAGCATTTAGCTACTTTTTCTCTATCTACGGGTATTCGTTCTTCCACAATCTCTCTTGGGTTATCTTTCCAACTTGCGTATTTACTAGCTACTTCCAGTGCAGATACCGCCCTTTCAGGGTTCGGATAGTTAGGAATTCTGTTTTTGTCTAAAATTTTTATTCCCCCTTCTACACTGTGACCGCCCATAAATGATGTAACAACGGGTTTATCTCCGCCATAGAAGGTATCAACTATGTATTGTGCGGTTAGTTCAGGTTCAGTCATCGCCTGAGGAGTTAGGAGAACAAGCAAAGCGGAGGTATTTTTATCGTTCTTTATCGCTTTAAGGGCTGAAAGGTATCTATCTGCTTTTGCATCGCCTATTACATCAACTGGGTTATATAAAGCAGCGGTTGACGGAAGGGATTTACGCAATAATTCTATGGTTTCTGTTTGGAAATTAGCCATTGTTAGTGAAGATTTTTCACACGCATCAGCAGCAATTATGCCAGGACCGCCAGCATTTGTCAATATCGCTAATCTATTACCTTTTGGCAAAGGTTGATAAGCTAAGACAAGTGCATAATCAAATAATGCCTCCATCGTTGGTGCGCGGAGTATGCCACATTGCTTAAATGCTGATATGAATGCGTTTTCAGAACCCGCGAGAGTTCCTGTATGTGATGACGCTGCCTTTGCACCAGCTGCTGTGCTTCCTGATTTGAAGAGTATAACGGGTTTCTTTTTCGTCGCCTCAAAAGCTGACTTCATAAATTCTCTTCCGTTTTTGACGCCTTCAATATATCCGAGTATAACGTTAGTTTCTGGGTCATCGGCGAGAACTGTCAGCAAGTCCGCTTCATTGACGTCCATCTTGTTGCCCATACTGATAAATTTTGAAAACCCGATATTTTCCTTTATTGCCCAGTCCAATATTGCGGTGCCAAGTGCGCCCGATTGAGAAAAGAAGGCAATTTTCCCCTGCGGTGGCATTCCCGCTGCAAAAGAGGCGTTAAGTTTGGAATATGTATCCATAACACCCAAACAATTAGGACCAATAACACGAATTCCAAGCTCTTTTGTTCTATGTGCTAATTCCTGCTCAAGTTTGGCGCCTTCTGAACCTGATTCCTTGAAACCCGCAGTTATTATTATAACTGAGTCTATCCCCTTTTTCCCACAATCTTCAATTGCTGAAATTATAAATTGGCTAGGGATCACTATAACAGCCAAACCGATATGCTCTGTAACTGCATTAACATTTGGATAAGCCTTGAGACCGAGTATTTCATCTGCTTTTGGATTAATCGGATATATACGTCCAGAAAAACCATTATCTATAAGGTTTTTAACGACTTCATATCCTACTTTTCCAGCCTCTCTTGATGCCCCTATAACAGCCACAGAGCTTGGCTTAAAGAAGTTGTCTAACATAACTATTCCCCTATAAGGAGGTTAAAGGTTAATAACTAATATTGAGCAACCTTTTAACTTGTTTATTACTAAACTTCTCAAATGCTTTTCTTTTCCATTGCCTTTTGATAAAGGTTTATATATTCCCTTGCGGAATTTCGCCATGAGAAGTCCGATCTCATACAATTTGCGATAATGTTCTGCCAAGCATTTTTATCGTTAAAATAAATACTGATCGCTCTTTTAACCGCAGATATTAAGCTATATGATGATATGTCATCAAATAAAAATCCTGTCCCTTCTCCTGTCGCAAGATTATATTCTTTGACAGTATCAGCTAATCCACCAGTTCTACGAACAACAGGAACAGTCCCATATCTCATAGAGATAAGTTGACCAAGTCCGCTCGGTTCATAACGAGACGGCATAAGAAAAATGTCGCTTCCTGCATAAATCCGTCTCGCCAAAGAATCGTCAAATACTAATCTTGCCTTAATACTGTTTGGGAAATCATTAGCAAGTTTTTGAAATATCTGACGATAATAATCATCACCTGTGCCAAGCAAGACAAGTTGCGCCCCTGTTGATATTATTTCAAATGCTGATTCCCCTACTAAATCTGGGCTTTTCTGGTAAGTCAATCTTGATACGTAACCTAATAATGGCAGATGTGAGTTTTCAGGCAAGCCGAGTTCTCTTTGAAGTGCAAGCTTATTTTCAACCTTGTTATGGATTGTTGATAGATCATACTTGACTGCGATATTGCCATCAGTAGATGGATCCCATTCCTCATAATCTATACCGTTGATCACACCATAAAGGTCATTTGATCTGAACCGAAGAAGACTATCAAGGTCATGTCCATATTGCGGAGTTTGTATTTCTTTGCTATATTGATTGCTTACCGTATTTATAATATCTGAATAAGCTATGCCAGCTTTGATATAGTTAATTTTGTCGTGGAATTCAAGCTTTTCCATCTTGAACTCTTCCCAGCTTATATCAATGTATGGCAATAATTCTTTGGAAAATATCCCTTGATAACCGAGATTGTGTATTGTAAAAACCGTTGCAGTATCCTTAAAAAATGGGTCATCACGATAAATTGTATTCATATAAACTGGGATTAATCCAGCATGCCAATCGTGACAATGAAATATATTTGGCTTAAAACCTAATAACCTTGTCAATTCTATGCATGCTTTATCAAAAAACGCAAATCTATAACCATCGTCTTCATATCCATAAATATCGTTCCTGCTTAATATGCCTTCATGCTCAATAAAATATGTTTTAACAGGAAAATCAAGATATTTTACCTTTGCTTCATAATTGTATCCGCTCATTGAAAATCTAATGCGATCGGGAATTTCTTTTAGACCGTATTTATAATCATCAATAAAACCATATTTTGGGATTACTACTCTCGCGTCTGTATTCCCAAGTTCCACTAAAGCCTTTGGCAAAGAACCTACTACATCTGCTAATCCACCTGTCTTGGCATACGGGAACATTTCGGATGCAGAAAATATGACGTTCAATTTTTCTCCTGAATTCATTCTTACCTATCTTTTTTAATAATAGTTTATAATGTTATATTTATTCCAGATATAGACCTGAGAATATACAAATTGTGAATTGTGAGATTCTTTGGTCACTTTATTTCCTCAGAATATAAGATTTGACAAAATAATTATATCTTATCAGCTTTTATTAGTCAATGGAATAAAAACTGAAATAATTTTGTATTGACAATATCTGATTTATAAAGTAAAATATAAAAAGTAGGGGGATTAGCTCAGCTGGGAGAGCGCTTGCATGGCATGCAAGAGGTCACCGGTTCGAACCCGGTATCCTCCACCATAATTATTTGATTTCCTGCCCTAAATTACTGGATAAACATTTTAAGTCAATTCCGTGACGCTATAACATAGGGTCATGTCAAATATATATCATCAAAACTGTTATTGAGATACTAAGCTTATATTTAAGCACATACGAAAATAACAGCTATTTGATTTAAATCTATTTACCATAAGAATATAATCTAATTGATATCATAGAAATCCTTCCGATTTAGCAGTATATTAGCAGTATAAATATATAAAAAACAGAGTTAAGGACTGACAATAGAATGTTTGTCATGTTGTCAGACAAAGATAATACTGTAAAAATTTAGAAATTAAAAAGAGATTTTGAGTTTGCATCCCGGGGTTCTTTGGTGACAAATATGAAAAGTTCATTATAAAAGGCAATAAAAATGCGGATTTAGCATTTTGAACCTGTTGGTAAATTGATGAAACTTGTATGTAGAAAATATATGGTCTTGCTTGAA
>DTPJ01000005.1 GCA_011334435.1 Candidatus Poribacteria bacterium
ATAAAACCGTCTTTCATTTAGTATCGGATAATTCAGACTTTTATATAAACATCTACGATATTAACGGCAGGCTTATCAAAAGAATTGAGAATGGCAACCGAGTTTGGGACGGCACCGATGATCGTGGAAGATTCGTAGAAGGCGGATTATATATCTTCCAAGTTCATTTAGGAAAACAAGTTATGAGCGGGACAGTTGTTGTTTTAAAATAAATCTGATTGAATAATCTGAACTTAGGACATTAGTTCGGACATTTTCTAAAATAAGCAGGGTTGAAGGTTAAAAGTTAAAGGTTAAAAGTTAAAGGTTAAAAGTTAAAGGTTGAAGGTTTGTTTATAGTTGTCTGATCATCTTCAAAAATTCCTGTTTTTTACTAAACTTTGGACAATTTTGAATTAAAAATATTGTTAACTAACCAAATTCATTTTTAATAACAAGAAAAAATATTAGGTCCCCTTTTATCCCATAGCCATTAAGTTAAAGACTTTTAACCCCGAAGGGGTGATATATTTATAGAAAACACATAGATAAAAAATCTTTTAGCTCCGTCAGGAGCGACATATTTACTCATCACAGAAAAGGGAAATTTAGAGTGATTTTAATGGATAATTTAATTGGATAATAAATTGTCCGAACTTATGCCCGATCTTCAGGTATAAATAATTGACTAAATATGATCTTATTGATAGAATACAGTCAACATAGACTTACATAACTATGTTCATCAAATGAGGTGAAATAATGTCTAAATCAATAAAATTTATCCGCCATACGATCTATATAGGACAGCCAAGCGAACGAACAAGCTGTGTTGTCGGAGATATTAACAATGATGGCACTCCAGAGGTTATAATCGCTGCACGTGAGCCTAAAAGAGAGATATATTGGCTTGGCAGAGCAGGATCAGGACAATGGGAGTATCATTTAATAGACGATACATTTGATAGAGTAGAGGCAGGAGGAGCTTTGGCTGATGTCGATGGCGATGGAAAACTTGAGCTTGTCGCTGGCGGAGATTGGCAAGGAAATATTATCTATTGGTGGGATTCTCCCGATGATCCGACTAAACCTTGGATACGTAGGGAAATTTTCCGTATGCCACAGAATCAGTCACATGATCAGATGATAGCTGATGTTGATGGTGATGGAAGATTGGAGCTTTATTTTTGGAATCAAAGGTCAAAAACAATCTTCTATGCCCCTGTTCCAGACGATCCTACAATTTCTCCATGGCAGGTATATACAGTATGGACAGATGTATTAGAGGAAGGATTTTGCTACGCTGATGTTGATGGTGATGGAAAAAATGAGCTAATTGCAGGCTTGTCATGGTATCGTCCACCAAAAAAGTTTGGCGGAAATTGGGAACGTTATGAATTCGCCAGAGGATATGTCTCTCCGAAATCTGTTGTCGCAGATTTTGATTGCGATGGCAAGCCTGAGATAGTCATCTCCGAAGGCGATGCAAGCCTTAACAATAGGCAATATGGGCGTGTAGTTATGTTCAAGTCAAAAAATGATCCGACTGATATGTGGGAGCCTTATATATTACACGATAAATTACTTGATCCACATTCGCTTCAAACAGCGGATTTTGACGGTGACGGAAACCCCGATCTCTTCGTCGGGGAGATGGGTCTGCCTAACGGAGAGCATCCCCATCCACCTGCACAACGTATATATTTAAGCCGTGGAAACAAAATGGAAGAACATGTCATTGATGAAGGCATAGGGACGCATGAAGCCAAAGTTATCGTCATTGATGGTAAAGTTGGTATTGTTGGAAAGCCCTATCGTAATTTGAGAAGCTCTGCACCAAGAGGACCTGAGGTTGATGGCGTGCATTTATGGCTTCCCGAATGATTTTTGGAGGTTAAAAATGAAAATATGGAAGATCGCATTATTAGTTGAAGATATGGACGAAGCAGAAGATTTATATGTCAACAAATTAGGACTGAAACTCCTTGAAAGGCTTGACCTTGGCGATGCTGGTGAGGCATTATTCCTTGATGCTGGGAATGTCAACCTTGAATTAATTCCCGTAAAAGCATTTGAAGGATCAGGAAGGTTAGCTATCCCGGGTGTGCATCATCTATCTTTTAAGTCCGATGATGTTGAAAAAGACGCAAAAGAACTAAAAGAAAAAGGTATAAAATTTATAAAAGAGCCTTTTGAGGCGTTGCCCGGCATGACATTAGCGTTTTTTGATGGAACTAATGGCGTTAATCTTCAATTGTTTAATTGGAAACGTTAACCTGATCTGTGACTTGTGCTAATGGAATGATGAGATCATAGCACAAGTCCTAAATTTTATCTTATAATTGCTAATTTGCCTATTTTCTCCATTTTTCTTCCTTCAGAATAGACCGTAAACTTATATAAATATACCCCACTCGCTAATTTATTATCGTCTTCATCTCTGCCATTCCAAAATTCCTCGTTATATTTCCATCTTGGCGAATCTTGCTCAATAGTTTTAACCAGTTTTCCCCTCAATGTATATATTTTTATTACCACTTTATCCGCAGGTTGAGTTAAATAATAAGAAAATACAGTTGTATCTGAGAATGGATTAGGGGCATTCATAATATCCATAACTTCCACTTTTTCATTAACGATAAATCTCATTGGGTTAAACTCTGATGGTGTCAAGAATGCTATATTACCGCTAGTATCAACAGCTTTGACTTGAATTAAGTATGTGCCATTCATTAACTGCGTTGGATAGACAATATCAGCCTTTTTTAAGTCATTTGAGTTTGTTAATACATAATCTTTTTTCTCAAGAGGTTTCAATTCTTCATTTTCGTTAGACATTGATAGCTCAATTTTAGTTATATCAAGGGCATTGTCATCGCTTATGTTGATATTGAAAACGGGAGATTTGGAGAATACCTCACCATCTTGGATGATCTTTCCGTTTACGGTGGCAGTTATAACGGGAGGCGATAAATCGGGCTTTTCTTCCACCAAAAACATATATTCATAAAAATCGCCATTGTCGCTGTGAGAGATATTGCCATTGAAATCTTTAACCGATATTCTGTACTTATATTTCCCAATATTTAATATCGGCGAATAAAATATAGGAATGTTGTCAAGTTGACTTCTATCCGATAAAACATAGTCCGATCTAGGGACTTCTGTAAATTCTCTATCATTTACGCTGACCATGAATTTAAGACTGCTTATATCTATTCCATTGCTATCAGAAAGCATAAGAGAAATCGTAGGTTTTGGCGGAATTACTGCTCCGCTTTTTGGAATAAGCCCATTTACCCATAGTTCAACATTTGGGCTTATATAATCGTTATTGTGCATTAAAGCGATTGTCTTCAATTCTTTAATCTTTGCCTTGACTGATCCAGTGAAAAGCGTCTCAAATACAAATTTATCGCCAAATTGGAATGGATATTTTCCTTCATGGACTTCAACTCTGAGACCTATATTTGCAATAAATATCTCCTTACCAACTGTGCCTGTCAACGCGAATCCTTCATCGTCAGGGACAGGATCTCCAAACTGAGAAAGAATTTCAAACCTCTTTGAATCAAGGAAGAATATAGCCCAGCTTCCTGCTTGTTGAGTGATCATTCCCTCCTCTTTACCGATGATAGAGACATGAGCAGTTCCATCACCTTCATTAAAATACAGCATGCTTCTAGCTTTAATAGTTCCATCTACTTCACGGTAGGTATCAAACTTATATACATCGCCATAGGAGAATGGTTTTTCACCATCAGTGATATAGATTTGTATTCCGAGGTCTTGATTTTCAAATGTTTTGTATGTTTCACCATAACCCATTAGAGTTTCGTAATATGAATTGCCTTCTCTACGGAAATAGACCTTGTATCTATAATTGTCTAAGAATAATATTGCCCAATTTCCTATCGGTGTGGAGACCTCATCAACTTTTAAATTGGATAGATTGAAACTGGCATCTGATCTGTTTTCTGTTGTAGGAACTGTCACATAATAATCTCTTTTGAATTCAGCTGATAAACTTGATTCGTCTATCACCAATTCCGATGGAACATATCTCCAAACGCCAAGGTCTTCTTGCCAAGTATATACTCCGAGTTTCTTTGCTTCTTCCTGTGTAGCGATGTTTATCCATTCTTTTTCAGTATAAGTAAGTTGACCTTCTTTCTTATTTCCAAGTCCTTTGGCTTTTTTTGCGATCTCTCTGAGTTTTGCGACATCAAATTTAATAGTGACCTGTGCCTCTTTATTTAATGATTTAGCGCCAGAACTAAGTTGCAACTTAAAAGCACCATCATCGCCATTCGTTGACGGTATGGGAGCTGGTTCAAGGTCTTCTTGCTTCCATTCCCCAGTTGGCAAAGCATGCCTACTTATAGACATAACAGCTTCGTCAACAGAGTTCGGGGGTATAATGATCTCCAATGAGCCATCAAGGCTTTGAGCATAAGTATCTGAATTTCCTCTACCGACAAGAAACTCGTTTATTTGGAACAACTTTGATCCGATATTATCTGTCTCGTCTGCATCCTCTATCCTCTCAATTGGTTGACTGAGAGGAACAATCACAAAAGGATTAACCCATGCAAATATTAGATGAATTCCAGGAGATAATGGTTCTTTGAGAGTTGTTTCTGCGATAGCTCTTTGTGTTGACAAAAAAGAGCCACTGACATTAACCTTTTCCCATTGATTAGGGTTTACAGTTGAAATTCCGAGAACTTTCGCATCGGAATCAACCGCATCATCTTTGTTCCGATCGGGATTGCCTTCAAAGAATATGACATATACAGGTTTAGTGATTTCCTTACTTCCGTTATTTTCAATAGGAACAGATAGCACCCAAGATTCGCTATTTGTGGAATAAACATAAGAGATGTCTGGTGGAGAGGATGGAGTTGGTCTTGGGATGGTAAGGTTTATCGCTATTGGAACTCTGACGCTTTCATATTCCGTCAATACTTCATTTCCCTCAGTGTCTTGAACCCTTATCCTAAAATCAATCTTAGTGCCGGGTCTGGAAAGCGGTATTTTCTTTGAGAGGACAAACCAGTTTCCTTCTGAGCTTGTAGCACCATCAGGAGCGTTTCCTACTTCCATTTTTGTTTTGTTATCAGCCCATGTCTCTGTATTACGCCATTCGCAATCTACGGATTTGATCCCTGCTAAACCAAGGTCATCGGTAATAGCTGCGTAAACTTGTAGGCTTTCATCATCAATGATCTTGCTGATTACACTTTCCACTACTGGTGTAGATATGCTAAATTTTACTCCACCAATAGCGGATGAGTTCTCATTATAAGCGTATAATCTTATATTAGCCTTTCCGGGTTTTACCGTCCCAAGAATTGATACAGGTATATTTTTAAACTCGCCTTTTGAGACTTTGGCGGTTTCTATTTGAACAGGGACGTCATTATTGTCGTCAGTGTCAAGATTATTAGGATATATAACAGATGCGATTAATTGCCCATTAAAACCTGTGTCAGTCAGCCAATTTTGATTTCCAGTTGCTTTATCTATTTCTAATTTCTTGACATAACCAGATTTCAGCTCAACTTTGCTAGACAGACTGACAGATGTCTTACTGAGTTCGCACTCAATTTTGCGTTCTGGTAAAGCCAATTTCAGTGCTGGATCGCCGAAAATAGTATATTGTTCGGCAGTAGCTGTCCATGCAGGAATGTCAAGTTTTATGAATTCAACCAAAGCCTTATTTACTATTTTGCCAACAATTGGCGGTCTTTCATCAAAGATGATCGGATATAATGTCTTATCAAATATTGCGTTGCCTTGACCATAGGTCAGCCTTGTAGCGCTGAGACAAGCAACCGCTCCCCCTTTGGGCTGTATTAAGAATAGATCAATTAGAGTCTTATTAGCGCCAAGTGGATTATCAAAATAGCCATTTTCACATGTAGTCGTCACAACGAAGGGATAAATCGTATTTTTTAGATTTTTAACATCGTCTCCATCAAAGATGTTTTCATGCGTCCAATAATAAGCTCCGCCATGCCCTGAGAACTCCATAAAAACGACACCATCATTTATATATTTAATTATCTGTTTCCTTGCTAAGTATGGCTCTTTTATTACGCGTAGATAAACTGGCAAGGTCTCATATCCAACAGGGACATAATTTTCTGCAAGGTCTCTTCTAGAATCTTCAAATACTTCGTCTCCGCTTTTGCTTTTCTCGTCATCTGCGACAAGCATTATTTTTGATTGCCATGGACCTGGCACAGATTTCGTCTCATATTCTATAGTTTTGTCAACTACTATATCTGCTTCTTCTTGAGAGTCTATCGGGATTCTGCCTAAAATCATATCAGGTATAATATCATCACCACTAACGGTAACAAATCTGTTGTCCAAAGCAGTTTCACCATAAGGCATACTTGGCGCGTGATATGTTGGAACATATATCCTTGGATATACAGGATATTTTTTGTAATATTCGTCATAAACATATTTATAATCCCAATGAGCATCGCCCATAAGTAGAACATAAGTCGGCATTATTTCCCAATTAAAATATGCATAACGGAGAAAACGTTTTATCGCCCGAGGGTCAAATATGCCATAGCTAAACTCATCATATATGTCATCAACATCAACAACGAGAACATTCAGTCCTTGTTTTCGTCTAAAATCAGCAAGTCTTTGTGTGCTTTTCATAAAGTCCCTATGGGTTATCATTATATAATCTATATGATTAGCAGGATTATGCAATGTTGATGGTTCATCTTTGATAATAGATTTTGGCTGTAAGATTGCTGATGTAGTCGTCACGTAATATCTGGTAGGTTGGGTTACGTTATCCTCAAATGAGACAGTGTAAGTTCCATCTTCTGCCTTTTTAACCTCGGGATTTATGATCTTTGCTATTGCACCAAGTTTATCTATCTGAAAAACCTCAATTTCTGGTTTAGTCATCTTCGTTATTGTAAAAAGAGCATTTCTTGTCACGGAAGGGATCGTTTCGGTAGAAAATTCAAGTTTATCATCTTTCGCTACGAATTCACGCCAATATTCAACTTCATACCAATTAAGATAAAGGTCCCACTTGGGGTCTGTATCATCGCGCGTGTCATTATTGTCTTCGCATTCAAGGATAAGCCAATTTGATCTGTGAACATCTCCCTGACGTATGACTGATTCGCTTATATATTCATTAGGTCCTTCCCATATTGCGGTATCCAATAAACTGCCATTTAGAAATATTTTCATAATGTGTTTTGACGCACCTTTGGCAAAAGTTATGCCCTGAAAACAGACCCTTAGTATTAGATAATTAGAGTATAGATTTGGCGCTCTATAAGGTAATGGAATTTCAATCGGATCGGTTTTATTATATTTCGGGTCTTGCCCTCTAAATGGTCGCCAGAAAAAGTGATCAACAGATTCAGATGTTACCTTTTTTAGCGGATCATAATTATTATTGACCTCAAATCTTTCTGTCGTCTTGAAAGCTGTTGGAGATGTAATCGCTAATTGTGGTTTTCCATCTTTTACTGTCATCATCCATGACTTTATATTTGGATTTTCCTTAGTTGCCCAACTCAGCCAATATACATTTTCATCAGTGTAAACACTGTTATTTTTTGTCCCATAGAATTCTATATAATCCTCAGGATCAAATTTCCCATCAACATAGCCTTCTACGTATATTGGAACTTGTTTACCGCTTGTTTTTAACTCAATCTTTCTCGGATCAATTGTGCTTGGGTCTATACCTGCCCTTAATAAATAGTTGTAATCCATCTTATATATGCCGTTCTTATCAACGACAATCTTATATGATAGCCCCTGAGTAGATGGTGACATGCTTGGTGCGAGTTTGATCTCCTGAGTATCAGATATGTTACTGCCTCTTGGAATACGCCATGCTTTCGCCTGTTCGTAGTTAAGCAGAGTTTCTCTGTATATATCCTCATAAATATGATCTGAATCGGTTATTGCAAGTTTAGACTTGGCTGAATTCCCAAAATTGACACTAATTTTAAGGCTTTTATAAACTCTTATTTGGTCATTGGATGTATTATAATGCACTGGATAGATAGCTAAACGAGCAACTTTCTGCTGTCTTAAATAGCCTGATACAGAAATTTTAACTATATCACTTGGATAAAATCCGTTTTTAGACGTTAAATTTTTAACCTCTGCTTCTGAGTCAAGATCATTGACAGTAGG
>DTPJ01000125.1 GCA_011334435.1 Candidatus Poribacteria bacterium
ACAAGAATAAATCTGACAGCACTGAAAGATGATATTGATATTATAGAAAAACATTTCATTGATTCGCTTTTGATATTCTGTTATGAGGATATAGATCAGAATGCTAAAATCGCTGATGTAGGGACAGGGGGCGGTTTTCCGGGCATACCGATAAAGATATATCGTCCTGACATTCATCTATTGCTTATAGAATCGATCGGAAAAAAAGCCAAATTTCTAAAACATATTGTTGATACATTAAAATTAGAAAATGTTGAAATACTTAATGAACGAGTAGAGGTAATTGCACACGCGGAAAAATGGCGGGAGAGATATGATCTCGTAGTCGCTCGGTGTGTGGCTCGTTTACGAACACTTGCTGAATATTGTCTTCCGCTTGTGAATGTCAGAGGAAAATTCATAGCATATAAAGGTCAGGAAGCAAAAGAGGAATTAGGCGAAGCGAAAAATGCGATTGAAAAACTTGGCGGACAGTTTATAAAGATTGAGTATGACATTATCAATCCAGAAAGGCGATCTTTGATATTCATTGAAAAGGTAAAAAATACCCCTGATCAATATCCGCGTCAGGCAGGGAAAATAGAGAAAAAGCCATTATAAAGAGGATAATCTATGTCCAAAGTGATAGCAGTTGCAAACCAAAAAGGTGGCGTTGGTAAAACAACGACAGCTATCAATCTGTCAGCGTGTTTGGCTGATTTGGGCTTTAAGATATTGCTTTTGGATACAGACCCTCAATCCAACACAACAAGCGGACTTGGCTTGGATCCAAGAAAATTAAACAAAAGCATATATCACGTTCTTATTGATAATGTGCCGATAACAGAGATCATAACCGATACATCGGTCAAACGATTAAGTCTTGTGCCATCAAATGCTGATCTCGTCGGCGCAGAGGTGGAAATGGTGTCGCTTATAGCTCGTGAGATGAGACTTCGGTCTGCTTTACAATCTGTTCGTGATCAATATGATTATATAATAATAGATTGTCCGCCGTCACTTGGATTGATCACTCTTAATGCTTTGACAGCATGCGATTCTGTGATAATACCTATACAATGTGAATATTACGCTCTTGAAGGACTTGGTCAGCTTTTAGAGACGATAACACTTGTGAAAGATAATCTTAATCCTAAACTTGAAATAGAAGGCATACTTCTGACAATGCAAGACCGAAGGGTCAAGCTTTCAGATCAGGTGATCTCGGAAGTCCGAAATTATTTCAAGGGTCGTGTTTATAATACGAATATCCCGAGAAATATCAGGCTTAGCGAAGCCCCTAGCTTTGGCAAACCGATAATCTTATATGATCCTAAATCCGCAGGTGCTAAGGCATATATGAAACTTGCAAAGGAAGTTTCTGGACATGAATAAACCGATACTTGGACGAGGACTCAGTGCCCTTATACCTGATGCAGTGAAGACTCAAGCAGGAGAGAGGGTGATCAACATTCCTGTTGACAACGTTTCTCCAAGCCCTTATCAGCCCAGAATGCAGATAGATGACGAGTCGTTAAGTGAACTTTCCGCATCAATTAAGGAAAAAGGCGTTGTCCAACCGATAATAGTCCGCACAATGGGAAGTGACAAGTATGAGGTCATAGCAGGAGAAAGAAGATTAAGGGCATCAAAATTAGCGGGATTAAATGAGGTGCCTGCGATTGTTAAAGAAGTTAATGACGCAGAGGCAATGGCTATCGCTATAACAGAGAATATTCAACGAGAAGACCTTAACGCAGTTGAACTTGCAAGGGCTTATCAGGCGTTGATAAATCAATTTAACTTTACACAAGAACAATTAGCTCAATCGCTTGGCAAAAGCAGACCAGCAATAACAAACATTTTAAGGCTTCTGCAATTACCTCAGGAGATCCAAGAATATTTATTAGCGGACAAAATAAGTATGGGGCATGCAAGGGCTTTATTATCATTAGAAGATGAAAAATTACAGATAGTTACATGCAAAAAGATAATAGAGATGGACTTATCTGTCCGTCAGACTGAAAAGCTTGTCCAAAAAATGCTCCAACAGCCAAGACAGAAAAAGAAGAAGCCTATGGCTCATATCGCTGAAATAGAGGAATTGGAAAATAGGTTAAGAAAACTATTAGCAACACAGGTGAAAGTCCGTCATAGAGGCAATAAAGGAAAAATAGAGATAGAATATTATTCATCAGATGATCTTGAAAGGATAATGAGTATAATTGAGGCAGGATTAAGGTCAGATTATGAAAATTGACATTGAAAATAAAGACAACGGGGTTATATTGCACCCTGAGGGCAAAATAATAGGCGATGGTGTAACCAAATTCAGAGATGAAATTGAGTCTCAAATAAACTCTGGCGTTAAATGGATTATATTAAATTTAGCAGAGGTCCCTTTAATGGATAGCTCGGCACTTGGGGCAATTATAATGGCATATCTAAAACTTAAAGAAAGAAATGGCAAGATAGCTATCCTTTACGCTCAGAAAAATGTTATTGATGTCCTAAATATAACTAAGCTAAATTCACTTTTTGAAATATACGATGATATTCAGAAAGCGCTCAAGTCTGTTCAGACTGTGGGTTCTCTAAGCGATAATCAATGAGAGTAAAAAACAAATCACTAACAAGAGAAATAATCCTTGATATCCCAAGCGAATTTAAGCATATTTATTTGCTTGATCTTGTGGTGTCTTATGTCTCCAAAGAGATGGGCTTCAATGAGGAAACCAAAGAACAAGTAAATCTCGCAGTTATAGAGGCTGGGACAAATGCCATAAAGCATGGAAATAAAAACGATCCTAGTAAAAATGTGCATTTTAGATTTGATATATCAGATGATAAATTGACTATTTTTGTTAAAGATCATGGCTGTGGATTTGATCCAAGCAGTATAGAGGACCCGCTTAGCCCTGAGAACTTTATGAAACCATGCGGAAGAGGCATTTTTCTTATGAAGGCACTTATGGACGAAGTGGATTTTATAGAATCTGATGACTGTGGGACAGAAGTAAAAATGGTTAAGTATAAAGTTTCAATTGATAAAAAGTGACTACTAATCATTGATTAAGGAGTGGATTCCTGCTCCCCACTCCCTGCTTTCACAGGGACAAGCTTCGCGGGGACAAGTTCCGCAGGAATGACGCGATGGATCACTGATTACTGATCACTGATCACTGGAATAATATGCAAGAAAATACAGCAAATACGTGGGTTACCGATAGGCGAAGAGATATTGCAGATGGAGTATGGGCAAAGTGTCCAGAATGCAACGAGCTTATATATAATGGTGAATTAGGCAGAAATCTCCGTATATGCAAAAGGTGTAGCTATTACTTTCCTATGGATCCATCAACGCGGATATTGTTTATTACTGATAAAGGTAGTTTTGTCAATTATAAAGACATTTTCTCTGATGAAGATAAAAGCATTATAATTGGAGGAGAAGCTAAAATATCAGAATATCCAGTTGTCATAATGATTCTTAATCTCAATGTGCCCTTAATTACGGACAATTTTTCGTTAACCGAGAAAATCGTAAACACAATAAATAAAGCGGTTGAGCGAAAACTTCCTTTATTGGCAATTTATACAATCGGCAAGGAAAGACATTTCATAAACTTTCCTGCACAGTTATTGAGCGTCACAACAGCGATCAATAAACTAAATAAAGAAAAACTCGCCTATATTTCATTACTTTCCCAAACATCGGCAGAAAGCCATTTTCCTGCCTTTGCTTATTCAGCGGATATTGTCATTGCAGAGTCAAATCTACCCGGAACTTCTCATACTGGAAGCAGAATTGGACGCAGAGATGCAGAACGGGCAGTGCAAGCGATGTTTCAATCTGGCATAGTGGATATGATAGTTCAGAGAGAAGACCTAAAATCCAAACTTACCGATATTCTCAAATTCTTTCATTAGATTTACTTGACGATAGTTATGGCATAATATTTGCAGATATTTTGACGTAGTTTGTTGGAAATTTGTCTATAATCGTAAGAAATGAACATTAATCCTTCCGCACCTTTAACTGTAAAGAGTAAGGAATTTGCCCCTCTTTACAGTATTTTTTATCATAAGAAATGTATAATTTAAAAATATTTGGACTTAAAACTATTTGTAAGGAGTGAGCAAAATGAGAAATATAAAGCTTAGTATAATAACATTGTCTTTGGTGTTTGTGTTCATTTTTTGGACAAGCCTGAGCATATATTGTGCAGAACCAGTATCGCCAACAATAGATAAAGCATTGAAAGCAGAGATCAAGGCATCAATAGATAAAGGTCTTAGATGGTTAAGAGATCAGCAGCAAAAAGACGGCTCTTATGCCAACCATCCAGGGATAACAGCACTTGTCGCAACTGCATTTATGAAAAGCCCAAGAAAATATGCAGAAGATGATGGTGTATATGTAAAAAACGCCATAAAATATCTTTTAACTATGGTCAAGCCGGACGGCGGGATATATGATCAGGATATGCCGAATTATAATACTTCTTTAGCTATAATGGCGTTGTCGGAGACAAAAAATCCAGCTTATAAACCGATAATACAAAATGCACAAAAGTTTATAATGAGCTTGCAATTAGATGAGGATAAGGGTTATTCTCCTGAAGATAAGGTTTATGGTGGAATAGGCTATGGAAACGATCTTCGTCCCGATATGTCCAATCTTAAATTTAGTTTAGAGGCATTAAAAGAGACAGGCGTTCCTGAAAATGCCGATGTATGGGCTAAAGCGATAAAATTCATAGAGAGATGTCAGAATAGAAGCGAGTCAAACGATCAGTCATGGGCTACTGATGATGGCGGATTTGTATATCGTCCTGGATATAGCATGGCAGGCAACGATCAACAGGGAAGACCAAAGTCCTATGGTTCAATGACTTATGCTGGCGTATTGAGTTTTATATACGCTAATGTTGATAAAAAAGATCCAAGAGTTCAAGATGCGGTAAAATGGATAAAAGCTCATTATACAGTTGATGAAAATCCTGGAATGGGCGCTCAGGGGCTTTATTACTACTATCACACTATGTCAAAGGCTTTGACAGCTTATGGCGAACCAATTATAACAGATGCAAACGGAGTTCAGCACAACTGGTATGCGGACCTTGCAAGGAAATTGATAAAACTTCAAAAGCCAGATGGATCATGGGTTAATGCAGAAGATAGATGGATGGAGACTATGCCTGTTCTTGTAACCGCTTATGCTGTGCTTGCCCTTTCAATCGGCTATCCTGAATAGAATTTGAATTAAATGAGAGGTGTAAGTAACTTGTTTGGAAATAGAAAATTAAATTAGCTTTCTAAATTTGTTTATGAAAAATTGACTTTTCCATAGATTGAGTTATTTATACCTCTCAATTAAATTCTTAGCAAACCTGAACAAACTTTTTCAAGAGATAATCCTCACCGATCTCCATTATTTATCATACCCTATGAAAACAAAAATTTGAGAAATCTATAAACCATTTATCGGAAAAGTCACTTGCTTTTTGACTTTTAGTATGTTAGAATTGGTATATAATGAAATATTATTCTGATTTGAGTAATATCATTTTTCAACAGATTGTCATATTCCGCTATCCTTAAAAAAGCAAGGAGATTAGTTGGAAAGGAAATATTATGAACGAAGACTTATATCCGCATTCACCTGATGTCTTTGAGCGAGAAACAGAAGATAACGGTTTTTCCAAAGGTTGGGGATTGCATTTTCAACCTTCTGAAAGATATTGGATAGATTGTCATAATCACGCATCGGCAAAAACTGGCTTTATGCAGGCATTTAACGAATGGATCAATTGGGCTATTGGATGGCGACTGGCAAAGGTGATCATTGTAGATGGACATCCGAAAACCTTAAAAAACGCATTTTCAAGCGACCCGTTTTCTTATGAGGAACTATCTGAAACTATAAAAAATGATAAAAGATTAGCTTTTCTTTATGCCCCAGGTGTTGATACTCCTGATGTTGAGCCACTTATAGAAGCGTTAGAATGTGGAGCTAAGGGGTTGAAATTATGGAGTCCGACTCTTATAATAGAAGGTAGAAAGCCTGATGAATTTGAAGAGCCAAAATGGGAAGCAGTTTTTAAAATCGTAAACGAAAGAGGGCTTCCAATTTTATGGCATGTTACACAACGGTTGACCGCATCGCCTTATACAGGTGGGGCATTACACGCATATTGGTCAGAAGGTTGGAAAAAAGGGATCAAATGGACTAACGAAGACCTTCTACAAAGCTTTTTGAGGATTGCCCGTGCTTATCCTAATGGACATTTTATCGGAGCGCATCAGCATTATGTCGGTTGGGATAGACTGGAACAAATATTTGAAGAATATCCGAATACTTATATAGATACGAGCATCGGTTGCTTTGTCCGTTGGGGCGATGTTATGTATCCAGAAGATCAAAAACGAATAAGGAGATTTTTTATAAAATACGCTGACAGAATACTTTTTGGAACGGATACTGGAATAGGAAAAGACGCACATCAGGAAACATCTCGGCTTGGTTTAATGGGACATATAAGGTTCATTAGGCAGTTGAACTTGCCTTATGATGAATTACAAAAGGTTTCTCATCAAAATGCAGAAAGGCTTTTCCGTCTTGAGCCATCAAGCGATGCTAGGATGGGAAATATAAGACCTTAGAGGAGATGTATAAAATGAGGGCATTATTTATATTTATAATCATCTTATTATTGACTATTTCTGTTGCAAGTTCCTCGCAACAAAAGGAGGAAAAAGTGTTCAAAGAAGATATTATCAAAACTTCTGCTGGCGATCTTAAAATTACATTCATCGGTCATGGGACATTGATGTTTGCCTTTGGCGGAAAAATACTCCACGTCGATCCAGTATCACAAGAGGCGGATTACTCAAAGCTTCCAAAAGCTGACATTATACTTGTGACCCATGAACACGGAGATCATCTCGATCCTTCTGCCATAAAAGCTATCAGAACTGACAAAACTGAGATCATTTTAACTGAGAAATGCTTGCCAAAGGTTAGTGGTGGAAAAGTAATGAAAAACGGCGAGACTAAGACAGTCGCAGGATTGAAAATAGAGGCAGTTCCCGCATATAATATCGTCCATAAGAGACCTAACGGTGCACCTTTTCACCCAAAAGGCGATGGAAACGGTTATGTGATCACTTTTGGCGATAAACGCGTATATGTCGCAGGAGATACCGAAAATATCCCTGAAATGAAGCAGCTAAAGAACATTGACATTGCATTTTTACCGATGAATTTGCCTTATACAATGACGCCAGAAATGGTCGCTGACGCTGTAAAGGCATTTAAGCCGAAGATTGTATATCCATATCATTTTGGCGATACTGATACTTCTAAGTTGGTTAAACTTTTAGAGAATGAAAAATGGGTTGAGGTTCGCATTCGTGATATGAAATGACGATGAATAATTTAATTCATCGTTCTAACTTTGATAAGCTTTCTTTTAGGTTCTCTTTGACAAGATCGTCTGTTTCTAACTCTAATTGTGATCGGAGTATTGGCACAACAGTTTTATCGCCAAACCATCCAAGCACCATAGCAGATCGCCATCTGATCTCGGATTCTTTGTCATTAAGAGATTCTATAAGTAAAGGTATAGCCTTTGGGTCTTTAATTTTGCCGAGGGACAATATAATCTCTTGACGGACACTTATATCACTATCCTTATAGTGAGAGATAAGTATATCTGCGGTTTCGTTATTGTATGTCTGTCCAAGTGCATTAACCGCTTCCCATTGTATCCACGGATCATCGCTTTTCAGCCCTTGATGCAAGATGGGAACTGCCTGATTTCCTCCCAAAGCGCTAAGTGCTACCGCTGCATTCCAACGAATTCTTGGGTCTTTGTTAGATAATTCCTTTTGTAAATAGGATTTTGCCCTGCCATCATCAACCATGCTAAGCGCCCATATACTCCGCCAACGAGTATGGACATCGTCATCTATAAGAACTCGCTCAATGACCGCAGACATTGCCTTTGGAGAACGAATGTAGCCAAGTGCATTTACCGATTCCCAACGGATCATTGAGTCATCTGACCGAGTGCCTTTTGATAAAGCAGGGATCGCTTTATCTCCCATTTTTATTAGATTATCAGACGCCAAACGACGTTCTTTATACTCTCCGCT
>DTPJ01000241.1 GCA_011334435.1 Candidatus Poribacteria bacterium
AAAGAACTAAAATGGCTCTATGACGTTTTCTTTGGCTATCGATTGTTGAGAGACGCCTCTAAGGTTATTGCTCTTACCCAAGTTGAAACTGATCAGTATAGGCGTATGGGTACCCCTGAGGAGAAGATAGCTATCATACCTAACGGAATAGACCTATCTGAGTATGCTGAACTGCCACCTAAAGGCTCCTTCAAGAAGAAATTTAACATACCCGAAGACATGAAAATCATCCTTTACATAGGGAGAATTCATAAAATTAAGGGCATAGACTTTCTGGTCAGAGCATACGCTTACCTTAAAAATGAAATGAAGTGTAAAGATGTCGTCTTAGTGATAGTTGGCCCTGACGACGGTTTCTTAGGCGAAGTAAAGTCTCTGGTGCAATCTTTAGGAATTTCTAGATTCGTAATCTTTACTGGGCCACTATATGGGAAGATAATTGGTGCTTATGTAGATTCTGACATAATTGTGCTTCCTTCACGCTACGAAACTTTTCCAAATGTTGTTTTAGAGGCGTATGCATGCTCTAAGCCTGTGGTGGCGTCAAATGTTGAAGCCATTCCAGATATAGTTTTACATGGAAAAACGGGGTTACTGTTTCAAGCTGGTGATGTAAAGGGGTTAGCAAACGCAATTGCATATATGCTTACACATTCAGAAGAAGCTGAAAGAATGGGCCGTAATGCTCGCAGGCTCGTAGAAGAAAGGTTTTCTATTGACAGGGTTGTAACTCAGTTTGAAGCGCTCTACGAAGAAGTTTTAAAAGATGAACGAGGAAACGCGTGATATGAGCAAATATGTTATCGGAATCCTGGGCGGCTCGGGTTTCGTAGGCTTTTCGCTGGCGAAACATTTTTCATCAACCTTCAATGTAAAAATATTGGATGTAAGAGCACCTAAGGACAAATCATTTGCCTTCGAATTCTGTGATGTTCGCAACTACGAACAAGTTAAGGAGACGCTGGCGGATGTTGACCTAGTCATTCATACAGTCATAATTCAGATTCCATTAATTAATGAAAATAAGCGTTTAGCCTACGAAGTTAACTTTGTAGGTACACAAAACGTCTGTAAAGCTGTGGATGAGCTAACGAATGTTAAGGGCATGATATTGACTAGTTCATGGCATACCATTGGTGAAAGAGGGTTAGAAGGAGTCATTGATGAGGAGTTTGGATATAGACCTGATAAGGTAGAGGATAGGGCTAGATTATACGTTCTCTCTAAGATAGCTCAGGAGACTATAGTTCGCTATTATGATGAGATGTCGAATAAAATTTACGGTATTATAAGGATGGGGACAGTTTTAGGTGAGGGTATGCCGGAAAAGACTGCTGCAAACATCTTTATAGAAAATGGATTAAAAGGGAGGCCTTTAACACCATTTAAACACAGCATGCACAGACCGATGCTTTACGTAGATGTTAACGATGTATGCTATGCTTCTGAAGCCTACGCAAGAAAGATCCTCGAAGGAGAAGCGAAGAAGGGCAACAGCTTAGATCATATAATAAATGTTTACTATCCCGAACCCATAACTATTCTGGAACTAGCAGAAATCGTTAAAAACGCTATAGCAAAGTTAACCAATGGAATCGTGGTGCCTAGAATAGAGATAGTTGACCAAGGTACAAAGCAGTTATTTCATGAAAACGATAAAATAAAATTTAAGGTAGACATTACTAAAAGTTTCAAAATTTTAGGGATCAACAAACCTACACATCCCGGGGAAACTATTGAAAGGATCATAAGATTCCGTTTGGCATATAATAGAGGAATCTGAACGATGATATTTAGCTATCTATACACGAAGGGGGTATCCTTGGGTGGAATCACATCTTAAAAATACGTTAGAAGAGTTGAAAGGCAGAGTGTTATGAAGGCTCTGATTACGGTTGAACAATGCTTACCCGTTTGCATTAAGAGAAAACTCCTTCCTAAACAACTTATCTGGTTTTTAACAAAAGCATGTCATGTTATAGTTATTAGGTTGATGAAGCATTGCAATATGCTACTGGTGAACAACAAAGAAGTCTTTTTATAAGTTAAGATAAAACATTATGTGCGTCCAATAGAATCGGCATATGAAATTAACTCGACTATAATGCCTAGAATACTTATTTCTGTAATTGAAAATATATCTGATACAAATGGTACAACTGTTCGAGCAAGGAACATTGCAAAAATTCTTAAAAATAAATTCGATATTCTTCTAATAACACGGGCGAACTCAGTAGATAATACACTGATAGCGTCTTTAGGTATTGAAAAAGATTCGATAAAAGTTGTTAGACCTCAGAGAACAAAATTATGGAATATCAAACTCATACCAATTATTTTAAGGTACAAAGTTCACATAGTATATTGTGTCACTGATATATTTGGCTTTTTCACTTACTATACGCTATCAAAGTTTTTAAAATACAAAATTGTATTGGAGGCACATGCGCTTGCACATAAGGAAAAGTCCAGATTGGAATCTATGATTTATTACTTACTTGAGGTTTTTGTTGGCTCTAAAGCCAATGCTATTGTAGCCTTATCTGGAATTACATATCGTTTTTATAAAAGATTTAATAAAAATACGTATTTTATACCAGTATTTGTTGATGTTAGCATTTTTAATAAATGTATCACAAAAAATAAACATATGGAAAGAAAAGTAATTGGGTTGATAGGACCGTTTGACATTACACCAAATAAAGGCCAACTTAATTTTCTTTATGCGAATTTAAACAAATTTGATGAGAGAATACGCTTTAAGATTATTGGAAAATGTGACAAAAGAATAAGAGATGAGAGAATAGAATATACTGGTTATCTTAAATCTTTAGAGGAGTATGTGGCAAATATTTGTCAGCTTGACGCATTATTAGTCCCTGCGGAAATAGCTACATTTGGTCCTAAAAACAAAATTCTTGAGGCGATGTCTTGTGGAGTGCCAGTATTTTCGACATATAAAGGAGTAATTGGTCTTGATTTTGCTAGGCCTGGAGTTAACATAGTCGTCTGTAAACTGGAGGAACTAACTCAGAAGGTTAATGAACTAATATTTGACGAGAAGCATATGATAGAAATTTCTCGTAATGCTCGGAAAACTGTAGAAATGTTTTATAATAAAACGATGCTGGTCAATAGAATTCTTCTTCTACTAAATAGATTGTTGTAAGTCGTAATCTTGCAGAAAGAGGGTTCTAATTATAAGAGTTCTAAGGGAAGAGAACTAAATATGATTGCCTCTTACGAAGAACTAAGACGTAATTTATGGGATATATGTAGGGAAATTATAAGCTTTAAGAATTGTCTAGAAAAAAAGCCATCCCATATTCAAGTCATCTTCCTTGGGTTCGCTTATCTTAAAGCCGAAGAAGTCATTTCAAAACTAGAGTTAAATAGACTAAAATCCTAAACTTCTAAATGAGTTCAAAGTGAAAAGCATGTTAAGAGGAGAAGATATCAACTACTATATTATTTTGCACTTAAATGGTAAGATTATCTTATCTTTATTTTTTATTGAGCTTCTTCTCCTTTTACTTATGAATTTACATTTAGCCGATCTTATTAATATCATCTTATCACCTTTCTCGGTTTTTCTAATCCCAGGTGTGTTTTTGATCATAGCGTTCCTTAGGAGTCCATCAAAAATTAGCATAACGGAGCTAACAGTTTTTTCACTTTCCACTTCTGTACCTACTCTTTCTTTAATTGTGATTTTATCTGCGTACTTGATTCACCCTCTGAGCCATATCTTTCTATATTTTGTATTAATCTTAATCTTAAGCTCCATTACAATAGTACTCATCTTGGCTAATAAGGAATTAACTATAACATTTTCCAAGGCCGAAGTTTTTCATATACCCATATCCATAGTTTGCTTTTTATTTTTGGTAGGCATATTCTTTAATTTACCGCATTATCCGCCACCTGATGAGACTGTCTACTTGCTTAATGCTCGTTACCTCTTATTAAAAGGAGAATTGCTTGGTTTATCATACTCGTATTGGAGAGACAAAATAGTAACATTAATATTAGATGGAAGATATTTATGGATATTAATAATATCTACGTTTTTATCTTTTACAAATATAAGTCCTATACATGCAAATTTAATAGGGTTTATTTTTCTTTTCGGCATAACTTTAGCTATCCCATTACTAATGCCCCCACTCTACAGAAATAATGTATTATCAAGATTTTTCTCCATTGTCTTTGGGTTCGCAAGCCCATTTATAATGAACGCAAGTTTTGCCATGCCTGATATTCCTGTAGCATTCTATTCCAGTGTTTCAATAGCATTCTTTATAAACGCATTTAGGGATTCCAGATCAAGTAAGACTATTAAACTCGATTCATTAGCGTTAGCGTTAATGTTCCAATCAATTATCATTATGATTAAAATTAACATTTTAGTTTTAGCATCATTTGTAATATTCCTTCTTTTTTTTGTAGTTAAGTATAGGCTATATAAAATACGGAAATACGCTATCATAACAGCTTTATTTATCGTCCCACCTCTCATTTATGAACTACTCATAGACATACCACGGAACATCTTTCTATATATAATAAAAAATGAGCATCTTGCCATTTTGCTTAGCAAGTACATCACTTTAATAAGTCCAGCAGAACTAATAATTGCCAACTTATCAAAACTTTTAAATTATACATATTTAGATTACTTCTTGCGCATATACAAAATTCTCTCACCTGAAGCTCTATCTTTAATAGTAGTATCAACTGCCATTTCATCAGTTTTTATTGAAGAAAGAAAAAATAATTTTCACATAAGACTCTTATTTAGCTTTACATGGATCGCAATATTACTTGCATTTGTTTACTTTCTTTTTTCAAGTGGAATTGGTGATATTATTAGAAATTTCCTTCTAATATACCCTTGCATAATATCATTAGCTTCAGTTTCATGTTCGCGTATCATTCGTAAAATGTCTTTAAAATATATGTTAATACCGTTTCTACCAATGGTTGCATTTTTATTCTTAAACGTACTTTTAATCAACTATGATTCTTCTCCAGTCTGGAACCCTTCTCTAGATTCACTAAAAATATCTTTACTGCAATTGATTGCATACGCACTCATAATATTAGTACGTGCACTACTTCCATTTAAAAAATATATACTTATAGTAAAGTTTTCTTTTCGAACTATAAAATTCAACTTTCTGAAACTAATATTTTTAATTCTACTTGTTTCAACTGTACTAATTAATGTATATAGTATGTCTATAGATTATCAAATAATTGCAAAAACTTCTAAAGATTATGGGCAAATGAACATCGGAGGGAAGTTAAACAATACTAACATAGTATTTACGAACGCATATGGTTTGTTCGCATTCATGCCGGACGTTCTCCTCTCAGATGGGTTTATATTCTCGTTTCCTCAAATAGACGAACTGAATATTACGTATGCAGGAAACCTGAAATTATTGATTTCAGATTCTAAAGATGCAACATGGCTTAATGAAATGTATGTTGGTGCGTATCCGAGAAGTCAAGGCATGTTTCAGGAAACTGTAGAAACAGTTCACGACTTAAGCTACGCCAAAAATAATGGAAGTGCAAAGAGTGTTTTAATTGTGTATAAACCAGAAATAAACGATTATGTATTTAGATTTAATGGTGAAAACTCTTACATTGCCTTCCCTTCTCTTTCATCACAAAACTTCACTGAGTTAACATTAGAGGCTCTAATAAATCCAGTAGTTGATGGTAAAGTGCATGATATTATTACAAAGGGTAATGATAAGGGAAATGGAAATTTTATACTTCGTATAGACAATGCCGGAAGAATCTCTTTTCTAACAATTCATAATAATAAATTATATCAGGCAGTCGGACCAAAGCTTGCAAGCAATTTTTACTATCATATTGTGACAGTATTTGACGGTTTTTATTTAAAAATATATGTAAATGGTACATTATTTGAATCAAGAATGATTGAGGAAAATGTCACATTATCTAATGTGAATCCAATTTTAGTAGGTTGTCAAAACTTGTCCGGGTATTATTATTATAAAGGTGACCTACTCTATTTAAGGATATATAATAAGGCACTTGACGAAAGGACTGTAATTGCTCTATTTAAGAATCAAAGTTCAACCCCCTTTCAGGATCTAGTGCTTTGGATAAAACCAAAAGTCTATCGATTGAGTTTAGTGAATCATATACGAACTCTATCCGGAAATAACTTATATATTTGCAAATACAATTTAGAAGGCAATGAAACTATGGGGTCACCACAAAATAAGAAGGTCTATATAAACAGCATCCAAATTAACGTCACCAGTGTTGGAAAAAATATGGATATAGTTCAAATCACATTAAATTGTACCTCATTAGTTCAAGATAAAATAACAATCTTAATAGGTGCACTCGAATTTTCAAAAATTTTCATAACTACAATAAATAGAGGTGAAAATATCGTAACAATAACCCTTCCGAGCTTCATTCAAACAGATACAGGTAGATTACCATATGGGACTGTTTTTACGCGATGGGCAAATGTATTGATAATTGACAGTGGGAAGAAAATAGTGTATAGTAATACAATATCATTATGGAATTTTTCTCTTTACGATATGGCATTTTACTTTGCTGGATTAGTGATGATCGTCATTGTTATTTGCGCATTAGTCGCTCGAATTTTTAAAATTTCTCAATGCTAATATAGTGAAAAGATATGAAATTGCTCGCCATCGTCGGGGAATCATCAACAGTAGAAAATTTTCTTAGACAGAGCAACCTTGATGGATGGAACGCAATTTCAAGAAAGGTAGAAGAGATCCATCTAGTTATTTTTACTTATATTAGCAAAAATTCTATTTTCTATTTATCTGAAAAAATCGTGCTTCATGCAATATGGATACCTCCACTTTTTTCTAAAAATCCTCTACTACGGTTAACCTATGCAACAATGTATGCAATAAGGTTATTTAAAAAAATTAAAAAATTTGATATAATCATATTTTTAACAGGAAGCATATACATCTTTAGTTGCTTTTTGTTCCGTCTCTTACTGTTTAAACACTTGGTTGTAATAGTTTTAGGAAATGATTTCGAAATACGCTTAAAGCTTGGAGATGTCTCGATATGGAGAAAACTCTCTTCGAGAGTATTAAATTTACTTGAATTAGCATGTATCATGTTAAGTGATAGAGTATTATGTGTCGGTATTAGCTTATCAAAAGCTTTACTAGCACGTGGCATCCCCAGCTCGAAAATAAGGATTGTTTTTAACGGGGTAAATACGCGTAAATTTTTACCTAGGAAAAAAAATTCTTGTGGTAAAAAGTTTAGATTACTTTACGCTGGTAGGCTTTCTCCGGAAAAAAGGGTTAACGTTATAATTCAAGCCTTTAAATTGCTTAAAAAATATGGTGTAAAAGGTATTGAACTCAAAATTGTTGGTGATGGTCCTTTAAAAACCTGTTTAACTCGATATGCCAGAAATCTTGAGGATATTACTTTTATAGAAAGGCAGCAACATGATAAAATGCCAAGCATCATTAATGACTCTGATATTCTCATTTTGACTTCCATTAGTGAAGGGTTGCCATCCATAGTTTTGGAGGCTATGGCCTGTGGTAAACCAGTTATTTGTACTCCCGTGGGCGACATACCATATATTATTAAAGACGGAGTAAATAGTTTTCTTCTAAACAATGTAAGCGAGCGTAATAGCTTTGAGTTGGCTGAACGACTAAAGATGCTTATCTTGGACAAAGAATATTGTAAAAAAGTTGGGTTACGAGCAAGAAAGGCCGTAGAAAAATTGTTTGATTGGGACAGGATTGGGGAAAGGTATTATCATTGTTTTAGGGAAATTCTTGGAGAAACCTAATTTATGAAAATACTCCAAGTGCTTACTCATTCCGCTCATGTATTTTCAGTGGATTTATCGTCTCTTCTTTTAGATGGTTGGCACACTAGACTTGGAGAAGAACTAGCAAAGCATAGTGATTGCCAAATTGAATGTTTAACTTTTGATCCCTGTATAGATAAGCCATTGAAAATCAAAATTGGCAATAATCTTACTCTTAAAGCTTTTCCTTCTATTTCTGTGTCCTTTGCCTATGAATATTCTCATTCGGAAATTAACTATATTAAAAAG